>DBFOIV010000032.1:0-11833 GCA_048489175.1 Collinsella sp.
TACCGGCAGTTTTGAGCGAAACCGATTTGGGCATGACAGAAACCGTCAACGGTTAAATCCTGTCGCTTTACCGATATTCGGTTTAAACAACTTTAAGAAATGCTATCGTGCCTAGCCGGAAATGAATAATGTAGAGGTGAAGTCATGCCAAAAGCGATTTACGAAGGAATCTACCGTGAGATCCGTTCGCGCATCATTAACGGGACCTATGCGTTTCAGGAGATGCTGCCAACCGAAGCCGAGCTGACCGCGGAGTTCGGATGCACGCGCAATACCGTCCGTCGCGCCTTGGGTATGCTGGCCGACGGGATGTTTGTGCAGCCCATACACGGCAAGGGCGTGCGCGTTATTTGGCTTAAGGGCGAAACCGACATGTTGGGCGCACTCGAAGAGGTTGAGTCGTTTGGCGAGTTCGCAAAACGCAACAATGCCGTCGCATCGACCGAGGTCAAGTCTTTTGAACATTTGATTTGCACTGAGCAACTCTCTCGTCGCCTGGGCTTTAAGGTGGGCGAGGAGCTGATTCGCGTGGTGCGTGTCCGAAGCCTTAACGGCAATGCGCGCCAAGTAGACCATGGTTACTTTTTGGAGTCGATCGCCAAGGGTCTGACGCCCGAGATCGCCGCAAAGTCAATTTACGACTATCTGGAGCACAAACGCGGCGTCAAGGTGATGGCGAGCCGTCGTACGGTGAGTGTCGAGCTCGCCAACGATGAGGACTGCAGCTATCTTGACCTCGGCAAATACAACTGCGTTGCCGTCATGGAGAGCCAGTCGTACACCTCGGACGGCATCTTGTTTGAGGTCACGCATGCCCGCACGCATCCCGAGATCTTCCACTACCGCGTCAACTCCAAGCGATAGCCGGCTAGCTCGCAGCCTGACGAGACTTATGCCCTCAAAGCGAAAACGCCCGGTCAAACCGACGATGCATCGGCTTGACCGGGCGTTTTCTCTGCATTCGATAACAAATAATTGTTTATACAAAACTTGTCAAGTATCAAGTTGAATATTACCGTTCACCGAAGTTTTTCTACCGCTCTAGTAATACTTGTTCAAACAACTAGCCAAATAGCGTATTGTACAAATCAGCAAAAGGGGCAAAGTCCCCGAGCCAATCTCCGAAGGCGGCGGCAAAGGGTGCCGCCACGGTGTGAAAGGGTGGATTGTAATGAAGAACGAAATGAGCAGAAGGCAGTTCCTGGGCTTTGCTGGTTCCGCGGCTGCGGTTCTTGGTCTGGGTCTCGTGGGCTGCGGTGGCTCCGCCGGCTCCGGCTCCTCTGCTTCTGGTGACGCTGCCGAGGTCTACTTCCTCCAATTCAAGCCCGAGGTCGACAAGGAGTGGAAGGAGATCGCCAAGGCCTATAAGAAGGAGAAGGGCGTCGAGGTCAAGATCGTGACCGCTGCCTCCAACACCTACGAGGAGAAGCTCAAGTCCGAGATGTCCAAGAGCTCCGCTCCGACCCTGTTCCAGGTCAACGGCCCCACCGGTCTTAAGAACTGGAAGGATTACTGCGCCGACCTGTCCGATACCAAGCTCCGCGATGAGCTCATTGACGACTCCCTGGCTCTGCAGTCCGATGGCAAGGATCTGGGCATCGACTGGGTCCAGGAGAGCTACGGCATCATTTACAACAAGCAGCTGCTCGAGAAGGCTGGCTACAAGGCCGAGGACATCAACTCCTTCGACAAGCTGAAGGCTTGCGCTGACGACATTCAGGCCCGCAAGGACGAGCTTGGCGTTGAGGGCGCCTTCACTTCTGCCGGCATGGATGACTCCTCCAGCTGGCGCTACACCACCCACCTCGCCAACCTCCCGCTCTACTACGAGTTCGAGAAGGAGCACAACCAGGAGGACGACGAGATCAAGGGCGAGTATCTCGACAACTTCAAGCAGATTTTCGACCTGTACATCACCGACTCCACCTGCGATCCTTCGCAGCTTGCCTCCAAGACCGGCGACGATGCCACCAACGAGTTCGCAACCGGCAAGGCCGTCTTCTATCAGAACGGCTCTTGGGCATACGCTGACCTCACCAAGGCCGGTATGACCGACGACCAGCTCGGCATGCTGCCGATCTACATCGGCGTTGACGGCGAGGAGAACCAGGGCCTGTGCTCCGGCGGCGAGAACTACTGGTGCGTGAGCTCCCAGGCTTCCGAGGATGCTCAGAAGGCCACCGAGGACTTCATGTACTGGTGCGTCACCGCTGATACCCCGACCAGCATCATCGCCGACAAGATGGGCCTGACCGCTCCGTTCAAGAGCGCCAAGGAGACTACCAACGTCTTCTCGCAGCAGGCCGTTGCTATGGCTAAGGACGGCAAGAAGACCGTCGCTTGGGACTTCGTCTACATCCCCTCTGAGGAGTGGAAGAAGAACCTCAAGCAGGCTCTGATTGCCTATGCTGCCGACAACACCAAGTGGGACGGCGTCAAGAACGCCTTCGTTGATGGCTGGAAGACCGAGAAGGCTGCTTCCGAGTAAGTAGTTGCTGCCCAAGCTATCTGATTAGCGACAGGGGGCGGGCAGACGTAGGTTTGCCCGCCCCCTGCATATTGAAAGGACCCTATTATGGGCAAAGCACTCAAGCGCTGGTGGCCGCTCTTTATGCTGCCCACGTGCCTGGCGTTTATGATCGGGTTCGTGATCCCCTTTATCCAGGGCTTCTATCTCTCGTTCTGCCAGTTTATTACCATCAACAATGCGCACTTTGTCGGTATCGAGAACTACGTGCGCGCACTGTCCGATCCGCAGTTTGCCACGTCGTTCTTCTTTACGGTGGCGTTTGCCTTCCTGTCGACGGTGCTCATCAACGTGATCGCCCTCGCCATTGCGCAGGCGCTCACCCGCAAAGCGCTCAAGGGCACCAACATCTTCCGTACGATCTTCTTTATGCCTAACCTGATCGGTGGCATCGTGCTGGGCTACATCTGGCAGATTCTGATCAACTGCCTGCTCTCCAACGTGGGCGCCCAGCTCATCGCCCTTAACTCTGCTGCTGGCTTCTGGGGCCTTATCATCCTGACCCTGTGGCAGCAGGTCGGCTACATGATGATCATCTACATCGCTGGTCTGCAGTCCATTCCGTCCGACTACATCGAGGCCGCCAAGGTCGACGGTGCCACGGCATGGCAGACGTTTTGGAAGGTTAAGATCCCTAACCTGATGCCGACCATCACCATCTGCCTGTTCCTGTCCATCACCAACGGCTTTAAGCTGTTCGACCAGAACCTCGCCCTTACCGGCGGCGCTCCCGCGCACTCCACCGAGATGCTCGCCCTGAACATCTACAACACGTTCTATTCGCGTGCCGGTATCGCATGGCAGGGCATCGGTCAGGCCAAGGCGGTTATCTTCTGCATCCTGGTCGTAGCCATCTCCATGATTCAGCTTAAGGCCACGAGGTCCAAGGAGGTGCAGCAGTAATGAAACGCGATAAGGTTATCAACCGCGCGCTCTCGATCTTCTTTACGATTCTGTCGCTCGCGTGGATCTACCCCGTGTTCATGATTGCGCTTAATTCTTTTAAAAAAGCGACCGCAATCAGCACCACCACGGCATTCGATCTGCTCACGCCCGAGACGTTCAACGGCCTCGCAAACTACATGCACGCCCTTAACGAGCAGGGCTTTGCCTCGGCATTTATGTACTCGCTCATCATCACGGTCACGTCGGTCGTGCTGATCTTGGTGTGCTGCTCCATGTGCGCTTGGTACGTGGTTCGTGTCAACAACAAGATCTCGAACTTCTTCTATTACCTGTTCGTGTTCTCGATGGTCGTGCCGTTCCAGATGCTCATGTTCACGCTGTCCAATTTGGCGGACCGCATCGGCTTCAACACGCCGTTCAACATCTGCTTTATCTACCTCGGCTTTGGCGCGGGCCTGGCGGTCTTTATGTTCGCCGGTTTTGTAAAGAACATCCCGCTCGAGATCGAGGAGGCGGCCATGATTGATGGCTGCAACCCGGTCCAGGTGTTCTTTAAGATCGTCCTTCCCATCATGAAGCCCACCTATCTTTCGGTCGGCATTCTCGAGACCATGTGGGTCTGGAACGACTATCTGCTGCCCTACCTTACGCTCGACTCCACCAAGTACAAGACCATTCCTATCTTGATCCAGTACTTCCGCGGCGGCTACGGCCACGTCGAGCTCGGCCCCATGATGGCCTGCATCATGATGGTCGTTATCCCCATCGTTATCATGTACATCCTCTGTCAGAAGTACATCATCGACGGCGTGGTGGCAGGTGCCGTCAAGGGCTGATGCCGTAACTGTTTTGCAAGTTTCTGCGGCGCCCCTCAGCGTGGCGCCGCATATCGAAAGGTAAAGACATGGCCGAGATCGTTCTCAAACATGTTCAGAAGGTGTATCCCAACAACGAGTCAAAAAAGAAGGGCTTCTTTGGCAAAAAGAAGAAGACCGAGGAGAAGAAGCACAACCTCAAGGTTACCGAGGACGGTGTGCTCGCTGTAGAGGACTTCAACCTCACCGTTCACGACCAGGAGTTCGTCGTCCTCGTTGGCCCCTCTGGCTGCGGTAAGTCCACGACGATGCGCATGGTCGCCGGCCTGGAGGACATTACCTCGGGTGAGGTGCTCATCGACGGCAAGCGTGTCAACGACGTGGCGCCCAAGGACCGCGACATCGCCATGGTGTTCCAGAGCTACGCTCTGTACCCCAATATGACGGTGTACGAGAACATGGCATTTACGCTCGAGCTCAAGAAGGTTCCCAAGGACGAGATCGACCGCAAGGTTCGCTCTGCTGCCGAGATTCTGGGCATTACCGAGTACCTCGACCGTAAGCCCAAGGCGCTCTCCGGCGGCCAGCGCCAGCGTGTCGCTATCGGCCGCGCCATCGTGCGTGACCCCAAGGTCTTCCTGATGGACGAGCCGCTGTCCAACCTGGACGCCAAGCTTCGTAACCAGATGCGTGCCGAGCTCATTAAGCTGCGCCACGAGATCAAGGGCACGTTCATTTATGTTACTCACGACCAGACCGAGGCTATGACCCTCGGTGACCGTATCGTGGTCATGAAGGACGGCGTTGTCCAGCAGATCGCCACGCCGCAGGAGGTCTTCAACCATCCCGCGAACATCTTCGTCGCCGGCTTCATCGGCGTGCCGCAGATGAACTTCTTCGATGCCCAGCTGGTGCGCTCGGGCAACGGCTTTACCGTCAAGACCGAGGATATGAACGTGGCGCTCGCCCCCGAGACTTGCGCTCAGCTTGCCCTCAACTGGGACGGCGGCGACGTGAAGGAGATTACGGCCGGCGTGCGTCCCGAGCAGATCCTGCTTGCCGACAAGGGCGAGGAGGGCGCGCTCCAGGGTACCGTCGAGGTGACCGAGCTCATGGGCTCGACCGAGCATGTCCACGTGACCGCTCCCGACGGCCAGTTTGTTCTGATTATCCCCGTCGTCGACCTCGAGGCCAAGGGCGCGCTCAAGGCTGGCGACACCATCTGGTTCAAGTTCGAGAAGAACGCGACCCATCTCTTCGATAAGGTATCTGGCAAGAACCTTATCTAGGCCCGGTGCATCCAGGCCCTCCCTTTGGGCGACTGCGGTATTGCCATCCTTTTGCCGCGGTCACATATAAGGCTCCCCTCCCGTCCACTGGGCGAGAGGGGAGCCTTTCTTTGTATCGGGGTTGTCTGTAGGTTTGTTTGTCTCGAACTGTAACAGGTAGAGGGCCAAATTGAGCCTAGATGTTACAGATTAAGACAGCGTCGAGTTGCCTGTCCTTCCGTCTTGATCTGTAACAGGTAGACTCAATTTTGTCGGCTAGATGTTACAGGTCGAGATTTTTGGTCGAGGCAGGCCACGGACAACACAGGGGCACAAAAAACGGAGCCGCGTTGCCGCGACTCCGTTTTCAAGAGGATGGGTAAAGGGAGCGAAATTAGCTCAGGTGCCAGATCTCGTCGTTGTACTGGGAGATGGTGCGGTCGGACGAGAAGGTGCCGGCGTTGGAGATGTTGATCAGCGCCTTGCGCATCCAGGCGTCCTGGTCCTCATAGTCGGCCAGCACGCGCTCCTTGGTCTGGATATACTCCTCAATGTCGAGCAGGGCCATAAACCAGTCCTTGCCCTTAATGTCGTCGTGCAGGCGCTGCAGGCGCTCGGCGTTGCCGGTCGCCATAAAGGCGGGGTTGGTGATAAAGTCCACCAGCAGCTTGATACCGGGCTTGCGGTAGAGCACACCGGCGTCATAGGTGCCGTCGGCGTAAAGCTGCTCGACCTGTTTGGACGAGGCACCAAAGGTATAGATGTTCTCGTCGCTCACGAGCTCGGCAATCTCCACGTTGGCGCCGTCGAGCGTGCACAGGGTTAGGGCGCCGTTGAGCATGAACTTCATGTTGGATGTGCCGCTCGCCTCCTTGGAGGCCAGGCTAATCTGCTCGGAGATGTCAGCGGCGGGGATCACGCGCTCGGCGGCGGTGACGTTGTAGTTCTCGATCATGACAACCTGCAGGTAGGGAGCCACGTCGGGGTCGTTTGCAATCCACTGCGACAGCGTCAAGATCAGATGGATGATGTCCTGCGCGATAGTGTAGGCAGGCGCCGCCTTGCCGCCAAAGATGATGGTGACGGGGTGCTTAGGTCTGTTGCCGTTCTTGATATCGAGATACTTCCAGATGATGTAGAGCGCGAGCATCTGCTGGCGCTTGTACTCGTGGATGCGCTTGACCTGGACGTCGATGATGGCGTTGGAGGGAATGGTCACGCCCTGCTCGAGCGCCATGAACTGGCGCATGATGGCCTTGGCCTCGACCTTGGTGGCGGCCAGGCGCTCAAGAACGTCCTTGTCGTCGGCAAACTTGGCGAGTTTGCTCAGATCGCCGGTGCTGCGCCAGTCGGTGCCGATCACATCGTCGAGCAGGCTGGCGAGCGCGGGGTTGGCCCCATGAATCCAGCGGCGGAAGGTGATGCCGTTGGTCTTGTTGGAGAACTTCTCGGGATAGATCTCGTAGAACGGATGAAGCTCGGTGTCCTCCAGGATCTTGGTGTGGAGGGCGGCTACGCCGTTGATGGAGAAGCCAAAGTGGATGTCCACGTGGGCCATGTGGACGGTGTCGTGCTCGTCGATGATGGCGACGCGCGGGTCATCGTGCTCGGTCTTCGCGATCTCATCGAGCTTGACGATAATGTCGGCGATGACAGGGGAGACCTTCTGCAGGCTGGCGAGCGGCCACTTCTCGAGCGCCTCGGCAAGAATCGTGTGGTTAGTGTAGGCGACCATGGAGCGTACGATGGTCACGGCCTCGTCAAACTCGATGCCATGCTCGGTGGTGAGCAAGCGAATGAGCTCGGGGATGACCATGGTGGGGTGCGTGTCGTTAATTTGGACCACGGCGTAGTCGGCCAGATCGTGCAGGTTGCTGCCGCGCTCGACGGCCTCGTCGATCAGGAGCTGGGCGGCGTTGCTCACCATGAAGTACTCCTGATAGATGCGAAGTAGGCGGCCCTGCTCGTCGGAATCGTCGGGGTAGAGGAACAAGGTGAGGTTCTTGGCGATCTCAGTCTTGTCGAAGTCGATGGAGCTGCCGGGGACCAGGCCGTCGTCGACGCTCGCCAGGTCGAACAGGCGCAGGCGGTTTTTGGTGGGCTGGCCGTAACCGGGCACATCGATGTTGACGAGCTTGGAGGTAACGGCAAAATCGCCGAACTCGACGGTGTAGGAGCGGCCATCGTCGACTAGGATGTCCTGCTCACCGAGCCACTCGTCGGGGACGGCCTTCTGCTGGTTGTCGACAAAGCGCTGACGGAACAGACCGTAGTGATAGTTGAGGCCCACGCCATCGCCGGTCAAGCCCAGCGTGGCGATGGAATCCAGGAAGCATGCGGCCAAGCGGCCCAGGCCGCCGTTGCCGAGTGACGGCTCGACCTCGAATTCCTCGATCTTGTTGAGGTCGTGGCCTGCGGCGGTGAGCTGGTCCTTAACCTCGTCGTAGATGCCGAGGTCGATCATGTTGTTGATGAGCAGCTTGCCGATCAAAAATTCGGCGGAAATGTAATAGAGCTTTTTCTTGCCGTTGTTGAGCGGGCAGGCAGCGGAGCGCTCCTGCACGAGTTTGACCAGCAGCTTGTAAATGCGACGGTCGTCGAGCTGCTCGAGCGAGGTGCCAAAAGACTGCTCGGCGAGTTCCATGAGGTTAATTTGGGGCATGTTTTCTCCTGTGATGGGTTGTTTCATGTCTGCAATTCATAAGAAGCCCGCGCGAGGGGATTGGGGTGGCCTCGCGCGGGAAAAGCAAGCGCGTCCGCACGGTGGGGAGGGGTCGGGCGCGGTAGCTCCTATTGAGGAAGCTCGATTTCGGCTTCCGACGGGATGCGGAAGTAGGTCTCGGTCCAGTCGGTGAGTTTGTGCTCGAGCTCGCGGGTGATGGCGCCGTCGAGCATGCGCCAGGTCCAGTTGCCGCCCAGCGTGGCAGGGGTGTTGATGCGCGCCTCGTTGCCCAAGTTGAGCAGGTCCTGCATGGTGTAGATGCACGTGTCGCTCACGCTGGCGGCGATGGTGCGATTGAGTGCATCTGCCATGGGTTCGCCGGCCTGCTGATGGGTGTACAGGGCTGCCTGCTCACGCTGACGCGGGGTGGCCGTTCCCTCAAACCAACCGCGCGCCGTCTCGTTGTCGTGGGTGCCCACATAGGCGACGGTGTTGGCGATGTAGTTATGCGGCAGGTAGTACGAGTTGGTGCCCTCAAAGGCAAACTGCAGGATCTTCATGCCGGGGAAGCCCGAGTTGTCGCGCATGTCGATGACGCCGGGGGTGAGGAAGCCCAGGTCCTCCGCGATGATGGGCAGCGTGCCGAGCTTTTCCTCGAGCGTCTTGAAGAACTTGAGGCCGGGACCCTGCGTCCACGAACCGTAGGACGAATCTGGCGAGGAGAACGGCACCTCCCAATAGGCCTCGAAGCCGCGGAAGTGATCCAAGCGGATGACGTCGTACATGTCGAGGGCGGCGCGAATGCGGCCCTCCCACCAGGAGAAGCCGTCGGACTCCATGGCGTCCCAGTCGTAGATGGGGTTGCCCCAGTACTGGCCGGTGGCCGAGAACTGGTCGGGCGGCGTGCCGGCGACGCTCACGGGATTGCCGGCGGCGTCGATCTTAAAGAGCTCCGGCGTCGCCCACATCTCGACGGAGTCACGCGAGACATAGATGGGCAGGTCGCCGATGATGAGAATGTCGCGCTCGTTGGCATAGGCCTTGAGGCGGCTCCACTGGCGATCGAAGAAGTACTGCGTCATCTGGTGGTAGAGCATACGCGCCGGATGGTCGGCGCAGACCTTGGCGGAAGCCTCACCGCGGGTGCGGAGCTCCGCGGGCCACTCCCAAAACGCCTTGAGACCGCACTCCTCTTTGACGGTCATAAACTCACAGTAGGGGATGAGCCAGTCCTCGTTGGCTTGGATAAAGTCATCGAAATCGGCCGGCTTGTCGGCAGCAAAGCGCTCGGCGGCGCGGTCGAGAATCTGACGGCGGCCGCCAAAGATGGCACCGTAGTCGACGTTACTGGGGTCAGAACCCAGGTACACGCCATCGATATCGCGCTGCTCTAGATACCCTGCCTCGATAAGCTCGGCAAAGTCGATAAAGTTGGGGTTGCCTGCGCGGGCCGAGAACGACTGATAGGGCGAATCGCCATAGCTGGTCGTCGTAAGGGGCAGAATCTGCCAGTAATGTTGTTTGCACGAGGCGAGAAAATCGACGAAGTCGTAGGCATTCCAGCCAAAGCCGCCGATTCCGTATGGTCCGGGCAGAGATGAGACGGGCATGAGGACGCCGCTTGCACGCTCCATGAATGCGCTCACCAACCTTCTTGTTGTGGGGTCGGCCTGCCGATGGGTGTGCAGTCCGCCTCCGATGTTCTGATTCGATACGCCTATTGTAAAACATGTTGTTTAAACATGTACAGGCAAGATAAAAAAGTTGGTCGATTTTCGGCGAATGGTTACATGCCATGAAAAAGCCCCGACCTCACAACGTGAGATCGGGGCAAGAGCGGTATGTAGGTTTTTGCTACTCGGCGTCGGCGAAGCCGTTGGGGTTGTGGCTCTGCCAGTTCCAGCTATCGCGGCACATGTCCGCGATGTCGTACTGGGCCTTCCAGCCCATCATGCGCTCGGCCTTGGAGGCATCGCACCAGTTGGCAGCGATGTCGCCGGCGCGGCGCTCGCGGATCACGTAGGGCAGCTCCTTGCCACAAGCCTTGGAGAAGGCGGCGACGACCTCGAGTACCGAGGTGCCGGTGCCGGTGCCCAAGTTAAAGATCTCGACGCCGGTCTTGCCGTTCATCCAGTTAAGGGCGGCAACGTGACCAGAGGCCAGATCGCACACGTGGATGTAGTCGCGCACGCCGGTGCCGTCGGGGGTGGGGTAGTCGTTGCCAAAGACCTGAACGGCCTCGAGCTTGCCCACGGCGACCTGGGCGACATAGGGCACCAGGTTGTTGGGGATGCCCTTGGGGTCCTCGCCGATCAGGCCCGACGGATGAGCGCCGATGGGGTTGAAGTAACGGAGCAGCACGACGTCCCACTCGGGGTCGGCGGTGTGGACGTCCATAAGGATCTGCTCGATCATCCACTTGGTCCAACCATAGGGGTTGGTCGCGGGCTTCTTAGGATCCTCCTCGGTGACGGGCGGGTTGTCCGGGTCGCCGTAGACGGTCGAGGAGCTCGAGAAGATGATGGACTTGCAGCCATGGTTGCGCATGACGTCGATGAGCACCAGGGTGTTCTCGATGTTGTTGTGGTAGTACTCGACGGGCTTGCTCACCGACTCGCCGACGGCCTTAAAGCCGGCAAAGTGGATGACGCGATCGATCTGATGGGTATCGAAGATCTTGTTCATCGCATCGCGGTCGAGCACGTTGGCCTCGTAGAAGGTGAGGTTCTTGGCGGCCTCGTCGCCCACGATGGTCTTGACGCGGTCGACGGCGACGGCGCTGGAGTTGGAGAGATCATCGACGATGACGACCTGGTAGCCACCCTCGAGCAGCTGAACGACGGTGTGCGAGCCGATAAAGCCGGCGCCACCGGTAACGAGGACACAGGTGTCTTTGGGGTCGAGTGCTTTGGACATGTAGTCTCCTATCGAATCAGGAACACTTCTTCAGGGGAGTATAGCGCAGGCAGGGACGCCCAAATCGTGCGCTGTAGGAAAAGCGGAGGATTGTGCCAACGTACTCATAGAAGAGCTTGCGTACGCATAACCTGATCTTTGACATTTGCTTACGAGCCGCTGACCTTGTAGTTTCCTGCCGTTCGTGGAAATCGTTGGGACGCGCCATATGTACGCTAATATGTATGAGTTGAGCGACATATAAATAAACATGTAACGGAGTACATATGTCACCAAACAGCGATTCCATCCTTTCCCAGGAGCTCTCGCGCCGCACTGCCCTCAAGGCCCTGTTCGGCGCCGCTTCTGCGGCAGTTCTTTTTGGCCTGCCCGCTCGCGCCCATGCGGCGGAGGCTTCCAAAGAAACAACCGATAAACTGAATGCCGCCCAGGCCCAGCTCGACGAGGTTCAGGCCCAGCTCGACAGCATCGCAAATGAGTATGCGGCGCTGGCCAACAAGAATGCCCAGACCCTCAACGACATCGAGAATGTCCAGGGCAAGATTGACGACACGCAGGCCCAGATCGATGAAAAGAAGGCCGAGCTCAAGAAGAAGCGCAACGACCTTTCCGATCGCGTGGCCGCCAGCTACAAGTCCGGCGGCACGAACATCCTGTCGCTGCTGCTGGCCTCTGGCTCGTTTGAGGAACTCGTCGCCAACGCGCATTACGTTGAGAAGATCAACAAGAGCGACCGCGA
>DBFOIV010000033.1:0-3829 GCA_048489175.1 Collinsella sp.
GCCTTCTCGTGCTTCCAATACGTCGGCAGGCGCAGCACGCCCTCAAAGCCGGAGTAACGCTCCTGGTTATGCAGGCCGACCTTAACGTTATCCTCCACCGTCATGGTATTAAACAGGCGAATGTTCTGGAAGGTACGGGCAATACCCATGCGGTTGACCTGGTAGACCGACTTGCCCGAGGTATCCTCGCCGTCGAGCAGGATGGTGCCGTGCGTGGGCTGATACACCTTGGTGAGCAGGTTGAAAACCGTGGTCTTACCGGCACCGTTGGGGCCGATCAGACCGGCGATCTCGGTCTTGCCGATAGTCAGGCTAAAGTCGTCGACTGCCTTAAGGCCACCGAACTCAATGCCCAGGTGGATGCACTCGAGTGCAGGGCGCTCGCCCAGGTCACGATCGGGAACGATGGCGCCAGAAGGATACGGGACCATCTTGCCCTTCTTGAACTCAA
This sequence comes from Collinsella sp., assembly GCA_048489175.1. Classification (GTDB taxonomy): domain Bacteria; phylum Actinomycetota; class Coriobacteriia; order Coriobacteriales; family Coriobacteriaceae; genus Collinsella. Next base: position 452 of record DBFOIV010000033.1, read on the forward strand.
ACTTACTGGGCATCGGCTGCCACCTCCTTCTTGGAAGCAAAGCGGTCCTTGACGCGACCGAAGAACGCCTTGAGCTGCGGGTTGTTGGTAAAGATCATGACCAGGATCAGCACGATGGCGTAGATGAGCATGCGGTAGTCCGAGAACTGACGGAGCAGCTCGGGAAGCACCGTAAGCAGCGCCGCCGCGATGACGGAGCCGCGCATATTGCCCAGACCGCCCAGGACCACGAACACCAGAATGAGGATGGACGTGTTGAAGTCGAACTTGGTGGCGGAGAGCTGCGAGAAGTTACCGCCGAAGAGGGCTCCAGCAGCACCGGCGAGGGCAGCGGAAACCACGAAGGCGATCATGCGGTACTCGGTGACGGAGATGCCTACGGACTCGGCTGCAATCTTGTTATCGCGCACGGCCATAATGGCACGACCGGTACGGCTGCGAACCAGGTTGAGCACGATCACGAGTGCGACCATGACCAGGATGGCACCGGCGAGGAAGGTCGAGTACGTCGACACACCCGATGCGCCCTGCGCGCCCTTGATGATGGCGGTGCCGTCCTCGAGCAGATGCAGGTCGTCGATCGTGGAGTTACCCGTGATGTTAAAGATCACGTGCAGGCCGCGCGAGTCGACACCCACGATAAGGCAGGTGACGATCTCTTTGATGATCTCACCAAAGGCCAGCGTCACGATAGCCAGGTAATCGCCACTCAGACGAAGGACCGGGATACCGATCAAGAAGCCCAGGATGACGGCAGCGAAGGCGCCGACCACGATGCTGATGATAAGGCGTACCGGATCGGAGGGAACGGCGCTCTCAAGGGCGACCGCGGTGACGATGCCCGTATAGGCACCGACGCTCATAAAGCCCGCATGGCCCAGCGACAGGTCGCCCGCAATGCCGACGACGAGGTTGAGGGAAATGGCCATGACGATATAGGCCGTGATGGGAACCAGCTGACCGGCGATCATGCGCGGGATCATGTGGTTGGACTGCATAAAGAACACGATGGCGAAGGCCACGATGAACATGGCGTACGTGACAAAGTCGTGACGCGTCTGCTTGTCTTTAAGAAACTTCATAACGCTCACCTACACCTTCTCGGGGACGTACTTGCCCAAGAGGCCGGCAGGCTTGACGAGCAGGACGATGATCAAAACACCAAAGACGATGGAGTTGGCAAGGCTCGTGGAAATGTAAGCCTGCGCCATCGCCTCGATGATGCCGATGAGAATGCCACCGACAAAGGCACCGGGGATGGAGCCGATGCCGCCGAAAACGGCAGCGTCGAAGGCCTTGATGCCAGGCATGGCGCCCGTGGTGGGCTGCAGGACCGGCGAGTAGGAGCACAGCAGCACGCCGGCGATGGCGGCAAGGGCGGAGCCGATGGCAAACGTCATCGAGATGGTGCGGTTGACGTTGATGCCCATGAGCTGAGCGGCGGCTTTGTCCTCGGACACGGCGCGCATGGCTTTGCCCATCTTGGTCTTACCTGTAAAGAACATCAGGCCGGCCATGATAACCAGGCAGGCGACGATGGTGACGAGCGAGACGGCGCTTACGTTGAACTTGGCCAAGAACTCCGGCACCTGGAAGGTGACGAGCGAAGTGAAGTTCTTGGGCGTGGCGCCCCACAGAAGCTGCGCGGCGTTCTGCAGGAAGTAAGACACGCCGATGGCCGTGATCAGAACGGCCAGAGGGCCTGCTTGGCGCAGCGGCTTATAGGCCAGACCCTCGATGAGAACACCGAGAACCGTGCAGACCACACAAGAGAGAACTACAGATGCCCAGCCCGGGAGGCCGAGATACGACGTGGCACAGAACGAGACATAGGCACCGACCATGATGACGTCGCCGTGAGCGAAGTTGAGCATCTTGGCGATACCGTAGACCATGGTGTAGCCCAACGCGATGATGGCGTAGACGCTGCCCATGGACAGGCCGTTGACCAGGTATTGGATAAAGACCGTCATGTTCCACATCCCCCTTTCGAATAGGTTTCCAGTTGATGTATGAAACAGGGGCGTTACATCGTCCCTAGATACCAAGCAAGCAGGGAAGGCCAAAACCTCCCCTGCTTGGGATCAAAACCGCTCTATGTAAGGCGGCCTATTAAGCCTGTACGTACTTGCCGTCGGTAATGACGTACGCCGTCGGGTCCTTCTGGACCTGGCCCTTGTCGTTCCAGGAGAGCTTGCCAGTCAGACCGTCAACAGTAATGTTGCGCATAGGCTCGGGAAGCTTCTCGGCAACCTCGGTGGGGTCGGCGTCGACGCCCAGGCCGGCCTCCTTGAGGGCCTCGACCACCGCATGCACGCCGTCGTAGGCGTCGGCGGCAAACTGGTCGGGGGTATCGCCGTACTTATCTTTGTAAGCGTTGACGAAGTCGGCGTTCTTCTCGTCGTCGGCGGAGAACGGGGTCATGAGCAGCAGACCCTCGGCAAGAGAGGTGTCGAAGCCCTCAACGCCCAGGATGCCGTCCATGCCGTCGCAGCCCATCATCTTGACGTCGTAGCCCATGTCCTTGGCGTTCTTGAGCAGGACGGACGCCGGCGTGTAGTAGATCGGCGCAAAGATCATGGTGGCACCGGCCTGCTTGGCCTTGGTCAGCTGGTTGGTAAAGCTCGTGGCGGAGTCGTCCTTAAAGGTCTCCTCGTCGACAATCTCGAGCTTGGACTTAGCGGCCTGGGCCTTAAAGGAATCTGCGATGCCCGAAGAATAGGCGTCGCCGGAGTTATAGAACAGCACGAACTTCTCGTCCGCATATTTCTCTGCCAGGAACTTGGCAGCGTTGACACCCTGGTTGGGGTCGGTAAAGCAAACCTGGAAGACGCAATCCTTGCCCTTGGTAACGTCCTCGGAAGACGCGGACGGGGTGATCATGAACGTCTCGGGGTCGTTACCGCACTCTGCGGCAACGGCGACCGACGCACCCGTGGTGGTCGGACCGACGAGGGCCTGCATGCCCCAGTCGAGCAGGGTGTTGAAGGCGTTGACGGCCTTCTCGCCATCGGCCTGGTCGTCCTCGGCCTTGCTGACAAGCGGCAGCTCCTTAGTCGAGAAATCCTTGCAGCCAAGCTCGACAGCCTGTGTAACGGACTTGCCGTAGGACGCGTTGGCGCCGGTCAGCGGGCCGATGGTGCCGATCTTAAACGAAGCGTCGCCCGACGCGGAACCGCTGTCGCCGCCGTTGGAGGAGCAGCCAGCTAGAATGGACATCGCCCCCAGACCTGCTGCGCTCGCGATAACGCTCCTGCGATTCATAACAGGGTTCAATGACTTACCGGTGAGGCTCGACATGCGGCTCTCCTCTCAAATCTCGTCGGGTTTCGGTTACCCGACAGGCCATCCTTCGCCGTGTTCGGCGTTCGCAAAATA
>DBFOIV010000034.1:0-3835 GCA_048489175.1 Collinsella sp.
GTCTACGCCCGCAACACCGTCACCAACGACGTGCTGTACAAGGAGGGCCTGGACCTTCTCGTCGTGCCCTCCGCCGAGCTCTCCCGCGGCCGCGGCGGCCCGCGCTGCATGAGCATGCCCTTCTGGCGCGAGGACCTCTAAGTCTTTCCGTTTCCGGTGCGGTCCCCCTACAACCGCACCGGCTTCGCCCGTTAAACGGGCAACACTGATACTTACGTAATTCATTTCTTCGAAAGGAATCGAACCATGGGTGTTAACCTCTCCGGCCGTAGCTTCCTCAAGCTTCTCGACCTCACCACCGAGGAGATCGAGTACCTGCTCAAGCTCTCCAAGAACTTCAAGGATATGAAGCGCGCTGGCGTTCCGCATCGCTATCTCGAGGGCAAGAACATCGTTCTGCTCTTCCAGAAGACCTCCACTCGTACCCGCTGCGCCTTCGAGGTCGGCGGCATGGACCTGGGCATGGGCGTGACCTATCTCGATCCCGGTTCGTCGCAGATGGGCAAGAAGGAGTCCATCGAGGACACCGCCCGCGTTCTCGGCCGCATGTATGACGGCATCGAGTTCCGTGGCTTTGCCCAGGACGACGTCGAGGAGCTCGCTGCTAAGTCCGGCGTGCCCGTGTGGAACGGCCTGACCACTGAGTGGCATCCCACCCAGATGCTCGCCGATATCCTGACCGTCCAGGAGAACTTCAACTACGACATCAAGGGCAAGACCCTCGTCTTCATGGGCGACTGCAAGAACAACGTCGCTCGCTCCCTCATGGTCGTCTGCTCCAAGCTCGGCATGAACTTCGTGGCCTGCGGCCCCGAGGAGTGCATGCCCGCCGACGACGTCATCGAGGCCTGCAAGCCCATCGCCGAGGCCAACGGTTGCACCATCAAGCTGACCACCGACGTCAAGGACGGCGTCACCGGTGCCGACGTTATCTACACCGACGTGTGGGTCTCCATGGGCGAGCCCGACGAGGTCTGGGCCGAGCGCATCGCTCAGCTCACCCCGTATCGTGTCACCTCCGAGGTCATGGCTATGGCCAACCCGGGTGCCATCTTCCTGCACTGCCTGCCCAGCTTCCACGACACCAACACCACCATTGGCGCCGAGAAGTGCGAGCAGTTCGGCATCACCGAGCAGGAGGTCACCGACGAGGTCTTCGAGAGCCCCGCTTCCAAGGTCTTCGACGAGGCCGAGAACCGCATGCACACCATCAAGGCTGTCATGTACGCCACGCTCAAGTAAGAGCATCTAGCATCTCGCTCGGGGTGTATTGCTGCACACCCCGAGCAGTTTTATCTGGTAATAATCTCGCATCAAGCGGCAGGCACGGCACGGAAGAGCCGCTTCTGGCGAGATCAGTAAATGATTTATGAAGGGGGGATGAGAACTATGACTGAGACCGCTAAGAAAAAGCGCGGTATGCCTTCATCGTTCACCATTCTTCTTGCTCTGCTGGCAATTGTCTCAGTGATTACCGTTATCGTCTCCGGCACGTCCGGCGGCGCGGTTACTGCCGCCCGTCTGAGCGATTTCTGCACCGCCCCGATTAAGGGCTTCGCTGACGCTCTGCCCGTCTGCCTCTTCGTTATGATCCTGGGCGGCTTCCTCGGTATGATGACCGAGACCGGCGCCCTGGACAACGGCATCGCCGTTCTGGTGCAGAAGCTTAAGGGCAACGAGATTATGCTCATTCCCGTGCTGATGCTCATCTTCTCCCTCGGTGGTACCACCTATGGTATGTGCGAGGAGACCGTTCCCTTCTACGCCCTGCTCGCCGCTACCATGATGGCTGCTGGCTTCGACCCCATGGTCGGTGCCGCTACCGTCCTGCTCGGCGCTGGCTGCGGCTGCCTGGGCTCCACGGTTAACCCGTTCGCCGTCGGCGCTGCCGTCGACGCTCTGACCGGCGTTGGCATTGAGGTCAACCAGTCCATCATCATCGGCCTCGGTGCCGTCCTGTGGATTGTCACTACCGCTATGTCCATCTTCTTCGTGATGAACTATGCCAAGAAGGTCAAGGCTGACAAGGGTTCCACCATCCTGTCGATGCAGGAGCTCAAGGACGCCGAAGAGGCTCACGGCAAGGCTGCTTCCGAGGTCCACAAGGAGGTCAAGCTCACCGGTCGTCAGAAGGGTGTTCTGATCGCCTTCGCCTTCACCTTCGTCGTCATGATCGTCGGCTTCATTCCGCTGGCCGACCTCAACGAGGGCGTCGCCAACTTCTTCGACGCTGGCGCTGTCTACGACGCCGACGGTAACGCCGTCGTCCAGGGCTGGTCTGCCCTGATCACCGGCCTGCCCATTGGCCAGTGGTACTTCGACGAGGCTTCCACCTGGTTCTTCCTCATGGCCGTCCTGATCGGTATCATCGGTGGCCTGTCCGAGAAGCAGATCGTTAACACCTTCATCACCGGCGCTGCCGACATGATGTCCGTTGTTCTCGTCATCGCCCTCGCCCGTGGTATCTCCGTCCTCATGGCTAACACCGGCCTCGATGTCTTCGTCCTCGACGCTGCCGCCAATGCCCTGGCTGGCCTGTCCGGCGTGATCTTCGCTCCCATGAGCTTCCTGGTCTACTTCGGCCTGTCCTTCCTGATCCCCTCGACCTCCGGTATGGCCACCGTCTCCATGCCCATCATGGGACCGCTGGCTGTTAAGCTCGGCTTCTCGCCTGAGGTCATGGTCATGATCTTCTCCGCCGCCATCGGTGTCGTGAACCTATTCACCCCGACCTCCGGCGCCATCATGGGCGGTCTCGCCCTGGCCAAGATCGAGTGGACGACCTGGCTCAAGTTTGCCCTTAAGCTCATCGTCGCGCTCTCCGTCGTCTGCGCCATCATCCTGACCGTCGCCTGCGTGTTGATCTAAGTACCCAACGGGTACCCCACGGAAACCTTGACGATCCTGTAGAGGATCACCTGGTCATCGTCTGTCCGGCGGGGTAAACCCACCGGTAGACTCCTACCTTTAGCCCCCTTCCGTTCCGTGCGCGGGAGGGGGCGCTCTTGTGTTCCGGCGTTTTACCAAACGCCGGAACCACTCGACGCTGCAAGCCCGCCAGAGCGGCAATCTGACGTTCAATCGTCGGGCATGGCCAAAAGGCCTATGCCCTCCTCTTTCACGTCACCTTGCTCGCTCTGGCGGGCTTTCGCTGACTTTTGCTCCACCTGCGGCGCTGCCATTGTTGGTGTTATGGGGCGGTGCAATGGGGTCAGGTTAGTTTGCACCAAATATGTCCGACAAGAGGTTTGACGGATGTTTGGTTGGTGCCTGTTGATGGTCTGGGTATCGGGGAGGGCGGGCTCCGTTATAATCGCCTAGAACATTAAATGGAAACGGGACGGGAGCCATATATGCGCCAGGGTTTCGACAACACGAAGTATATCGAGCTGCAGGCTGCTCACATTAAGGAGCGCATCTCGCAGTTTGGTGGCAAGCTCTATTTGGAGTTTGGCGGTAAGCTGTTCGATGACTATCATGCGAGCCGCGTGCTGCCGGGTTTTGAACCGGACAGCAAGTTCCGCATGCTCAAGAGCATCGCCGACGATGTCGAGGTTATCATCGCGATCAACGCGAACCACATCGAGAAAAACAAGGCTCGTGGTGACCTCGGCATTACCTATGACGAGGATGTGCTGCGCCTGGTTGACCTGTTCCGCGGCAACGGCTTTGCTGTCGCGGCTGTGGTCATCACCCAGTACGCCGGCCAGCCCGCTGCCGATGTGTTCCGCAACCGCCTGAACGCGCTCGGTATTCCCGCCAAGCTGCACTATCCCATCGAGGGGTATCCGCACGATGTCGATCTGATCGTGTCCGACGATGGCTACGGCAAGAA
>DBFOIV010000035.1:0-3472 GCA_048489175.1 Collinsella sp.
ACGCTGGAACAGTCGATGAGGGCACCCACCTGTTTTAGGTGGGTTCATTTTCGTAACGTGGGGGGTGGTTTTCTTTTGCCGAAAATCACCATACAGTCCATATGGATCCCCGCCGGCATCCCGACAAGCCATCGACAACATCCCAATATCTGGTAAGCGCGTGATTATCGCTGCGTGCAATTACATGCACCCCCCTTGGTCGAGTATTATGGTTCGGCTATGCCCTTTGCGCATGGCGTTCTTCTGACCTTTTCCTTCGACGCTTGGCGGTTTTTAGATTCATGGCTTCATCCCCGAGCTACATACCGTACCTATGCGTGGCAGCGGCGGCCTTTATCACGACCTTCCTCACGGTACCCCTGGTCAAGCGCCTGGCAATCAAGCTCGACGCCGTCGACTATCCTTCTAAGCGCCGCATCAACACCAAGCCCATCCCGCGTTTGGGCGGAACGGCGGTGTTTTTGGGCCTGGTCGTCGCCTGCACTGTGCAAATCCTAGGCACCTGGTACCTGGGTTGGCCGCCCGTTTTGGTGCCCCACCCCCGTCTGCACATCAGCTACCCCATACTTGCGCTTTCTTTTACCGTTATCTTTGCGACCGGCGCCATCGACGACGTCTTCCAGCTCACGCCCAAGCAAAAGCTGGCCGGACAGGTCCTCGCCGCGCTTATCGCCTGCATGGGCGGCCTGCGGATCGGCGTCATCGTCAACCCGTTTGCTCCCGGCGAGATCATGCTCGGATGGCTCGCCTACCCCATTACCGTGATCTATCTGGTGGCATTCACCAACATCATTAACCTCATCGACGGCCTCGACGGCTTGGCCACGGGCATCTGCGGCATCGCATCGTTCACCATGTTTTCGATGGCTGTTCTCTCGGGCCGCATCGACGCCGCCGCGCTCTCCATTGCGCTCTTTGGCGCCTGTCTGGCCTTTTTGCGCTACAACTTCAACCCCGCAAGTATCTTCTTGGGCGACTCGGGGTCGTTGCTTCTGGGCTTTGCGCTGGGCTCCATCTCGCTGCTCAACGTGAGCCGCACCGCCGCACTCACCTCGCTTATCATCCCGCTCATCGTTGCCGGTGTGCCCATCATCGACACGTTTAGCGCCATTGTGCGCCGCAAGCGCGCCCACATTAGCATCGGGCAGGCCGACAAGGGCCACATCCACCACCGCCTGATCCAAGAAGGCTACAACCAAAAACAGGCTGTGCTGCTCATCTATGCCTGGTGCATTATGCTTTCGGCCGGCGCCGCCGCCATCAATCAGGTCGAGGTGCCCATGCGCATGCTCATTTTTACCGTGCTCGCCATTGGCTCGGCTGCCTTCGCCAAGCACCTACACCTGTTTGAACCCGTGCTACGCCACCATTACAACAAGCGCACGCACGAGGACGAGCTGGTCACCCCCGACGACCCCGCTTTTAAGCAGGAGGAGCAGGCAGCCGAGGAGCGCAAAGAAGAGCGCCACCACAAGCTCTAGGGCAAGCTGCCGAGGATGTGCCAAGGCACCGTTGGCCAAGCGCGGCCACGCCGCGCCCATCGCACAAGCCACCCCTCTCCCGCCCCTCGCCTACTTACGCCCCGCCCCTCCAATAAACGCGTTATCATCAAAACCTGCGAACGAACGTTAGGAGCAATCATGCCAAACGAGAACAGCTACGAAGTCGCGCTGCAAAAGAGCAACGCCATTCGCGAGGGCCTGGCCAAGACGCCCGAGAAGTTCACCATGCTTACCGGCGACCGCCCCACCGGCCGTCTGCACCTGGGTCACTACTTTGGCACCCTCAAGGGCCGCGTGGAGCTGCAGAACATGGGCGCCAGGACCAACGTACTCATCGCCGACTACCAGGTCATCACCGACCGCGACACCACCGAGCACATCCAGGACAACGTGTACAACATGGTCATGGACTACCTTGCCTGCGGTATCGACCCCGACAAGACCATGATCTACGCTCACTCCGCCGTGCCCGCCGCCAACCAGCTCATGCTGCCGTTCCTGTCGCTGGTCTCCGAGGCCGAGCTGGCGCGCAATCCCACGGTCAAGGCCGAGATGGAGGCCTCGGGCCACGAGCTTACCGGCCTTCTGCTCACCTACCCGGTGCACCAGGCCTGCGACATTCTGTTCTGCAAGGGCAACGTCGTGCCCGTCGGCCGCGACCAGCTGCCGCACATCGAGCTCACCCGCACCATCGCCCGCCGCTTTAACAACCGCTACGGCAAGGTGTTCCCCGAGGTCGAGGCGCTGCTGTCCGAGACCCCGCTACTGCCCGGACTTGACGGTCGCAAGATGAGCAAGAGCTACGGCAACGCCATCAACATCTCGATGACCGCTGAGGAGACGGCCAAGCGCATCAAGAAGAGCCAGACCGACTCTGAGCGCATGATCACGTTCGATCCCGAGAACCGCCCCGGCGTGTCCGGTTTGCTTTCGACGGCCGCCATCTGCACCGGTCGCTCCGAGGTCGAAATTGCCGAGGAGATTGGCATGGGCGGCTCCGGCCAGCTCAAGAAGTACGTGACCGAGGCCGTCAACGAGTACTTCGCACCTATCCGCGAGCGTCGCCAGCGCTACGAGAACGATCTGGATTACGTGAAGGACGTGCTGCACGAGGGCAACCGTCGCGCCAACGAGATCGCCGATCAGACCCTGGCAGAGGTTCAGGACGCCATGGGCATGGTGTACTAGACCGATCTGCTGGCTTGAGCTTTCGATTGCTTTAGGGCGGGCGCTACGGCGTCCGCCTTTTTTGGAGCCGGACCGCTTCGGCTCCGTCCATCGCACCCCCTCGACAAACAGGAACAGGCCCGCCGGCAGCTAGTTGCCAGCGGGCCTGTTCCCGAAGTACACCGTTGAATCGCACAGAGGGGAGGAATGCGAATCAAACTCAACAGGGCAGGCTTTTTCATCGCCTATTGCCTGCTCCGTTGCTGAAACCAATATAGTTCACCGTGGTTTACTTTCTGACGGCAAAGTACGCCACCACACCTTCTCCATAAGTTAGCTCTGGTAAACCTACAGCGTAAAACCACCACAAAGGGGACAGGCGCCTTTGTGGTGGTTTTCGCCACGGCAGAACCGCTAGAGCCCGGCAGGCCAGCGACAGGCGGCCAAGTCGACGTGCATGTCGTCCTTAAACGCCACACCCTCCCCTAGCAAAAGCTCACGTTGAGCATCGGGACCGCCAAAAGCGAAGCCCTCGCAAATGCGACCGTCGGCAAACACCACACGATGGCAGGGAATCTGGCCGGGGCGCGGATTACTATGCAGGGCATACCCCACGTACCGCGCACTTCGTGGACGACCGGCAAGCAGCGCCACCTGGCCATACGTGGCGACCATCCCCTCGGGGATCTGCTCGACCACCTCGTACACCCGTTCAAAAAAGCCCTCAGACGCCATTGCTCGCTCCCTTCCACCCGGAAAAGCATAAACCACCACAAAGGTGCCTGTCCCCTTTGTGGTGGTTT
>DBFOIV010000036.1:0-3895 GCA_048489175.1 Collinsella sp.
ATTCTACGGCCTCTTTAAGAGCAAAGACGACCTACTGTCCGAGCTCGTGAGCGACATCTGCACCCACGCCCTCGACGACGATGGTACGCCGCTCGACGACCCACTCGTGCAAGTCGAGCATATCCTCAACAACCTCTGGGAACGCCGTCAGGGCGTTCGAGCCCTCGTAGCCGGCGCCGGCTCACGCGTCTTCGCCGACTGCCTCCGCAAGACCATCATGTCGCGCGCAGCCGAAACCGTCCCCGTCGACCCCGCAGGCCCCGCCGCCACCATGGACCGCAGCTTCCTACTACACCACATAGCCTCAAGCTTCGTAGCCACCGTCCAATGGTGGGCCTGGCACAACTTCCAAGCAGACAAAGCCGACGTAGCCAAAGACTACCTATCAGCCATGAAACCCCTCTTCAGCTAAGTAACTATCCCTTCCCAAAGCGTGAGCCCCATCCCAAAGTGCGGATCCCATTCTAAAGTTCCGCTCCGACTCAAGACGCCGCGCACCCCAAAGTGTCACTCGCGCCTCAACGCCCCCAACAGCAACAAGCCCCTCCCATCCAAATTCAGATATATATGTTGGGTTGCTTGTTCCAACGCGACCAAGATCCCGCAGCTGGCCGCATGGGGTAACTTCCCAGCGCATTCCGCAGAACGCAAAAAGGCTCGCCGCACGAAGTGCGCAGCGAGCCTTTTTGCATGTCCGAGGACGCGCTGGGAAGTTACCCCATGCGGACGGCGGACAACCTATGTAGCCTCAGACTAGAACATGCCCAAGAAACCATGCACAAACAGCGCAGCCAGAGCAGCGCCGACAAACGGAGCGATGCCAGGAACGAGCAGGCCGTACTTCCAGGTGTTGTCAGCCTTGTTCTTGATCGGCAGCACCTGATAGGCCATGCGAGGACCAAGGTCACGAGCCTGGTTCATGGCGAAGCCGGTGATGCCGCCCATGCCCATGCCAACGGCCCAAACGATCAGGCCGACGCAGATAGCGAGCATCAGGACGTTCTCGCCAGCACGGTTAGCAGCAGCAAGGATGGCGCTGATGAACACAAAAGTGCAGATAGCCTCGCAGAAGAAATTACGGGCATAGTTCGTACCCTCGGTGGTGGGGTTGGTCGAGAAGATATTGCGCTGGGCAATGGGATCGACGACGCCATCGGAAGCCTTGAACTCATCGGCATACATAAGCCAAGCGATTACGGCGCCCACAAAGCCGCCGAGCATATCGGCAATCATGAAGGGGATGCAGCTGCTCCACGGCACCAGGCCTACGATGCACTGGGCAAGCACCATGGCGGGGTTCATGCACACGGCACCGCCAAAGACAAACAGGCAGACCGAGATGCCAAAAGACCAAGTGGTGATGGCAAACATGTGGCCGGAGCCCTGATACTTGGTGCCCTTGAGCACGGTATCGCAGTGCACGCCCACGCCAAAGATAATCATGAGGGCAGTTGCGCCGAATTCGCAGAGGAGTTTGGTAAGCATAAAACCTTATCTTTCTTGTCGGTTAAAAACGATTCGTTTAGGCCACGCACTAGTGCTGCGCGACGACAACACCCAGGCCATCGGGGATGACGGCAACCTTGGCATCGGCACCCTTCATCTCAAAGGCGAGCTTGAGCGCCTCCTCGATAGTATTGACCGGCGTCATGTGCATATCCTTGAGCATCTGGTGATCGCACAGGTCGGTGACCATGATCACAGGGTGATGCGCCAGGATGCGGGCAAAAATCTGGCTCGTCCACTGATCGGGCAGGGTCTCGTCCTTAGGACGGTCGATGCAGGCGCGCTCAAACTCCGCCGGGTCGTTGTCGGCGATGTTGTGATAGAAGCCCTCGCCGCCGTGACCGTCGGCACAACCGGCGACATCAATGATCACGCCGCCCTCGGGAAGCGTGGCCTCGGCAGCGCACATGCCCTTCACGGCCTGATAGATGTTCTGGTCGAGCGGGTAGCCGCCGTTGGTGGTGATGGCAATCTCGCACTCGACGGGCTCAACGCCGGCAAGGCTCTTCACGAACTCGCAGCCGGCCTCGTGCGCCTTGTGAATGTCGCCGGCAAAGGAGCCGATGACCTCGTGCTTGCCGTTGAGCACCACGTTGAGCACAAAGGCAAGGTGAGCCATCTCGGCAGCGGCAAACATGTCCTCGCTCACGTGGTTGTGGCACAGGTTGCCGGCACGCGAATGGGAATCGTTCACAAACTGACCGTTGTGGTTGTACATGATGGTCTTGTAGCTGGCGATACCGGGCAGCACGGACTTGCGGCTACCAGAGAAACCGGCAAAGAAGTGCGGCTCAATAAAGCCCTCGGCAAGCAGCAGATCGCAATCGGCGGCAATCTTGTTGATGATGCACTCGCCGCCAGAAGGCAGAGTGCCAATCTTTTTCATCATGCTGTCGTCAGTCGCGACGTGCATAACGATTTCCTCGTTGGCAACGATCTCCTCGCCGTACTTGTTGACGAGCTCCTCGTGCGTCGACGGACGATGCATACCCGTAGCAACCAGAATGCGAACGCGCGCCTCAGGCGCAGCGGAGTGGATGTGATGCAGCAGAATAGGCATCGTCACACGCGAGGGAACGGGACGCGTATGATCGGAGCTAATGATGACAATATCCTTCTTGCCAGCGCAAAGCTCCTCGAGCGAAGGCGAGCCATAAGGGTTGGCAAGTGACTCCTCCACCAGCTCTTCCTGCGATTTTGTAGTCTTAAACTCGTTTTGATGACCTTCCATCACACCCGCGAAGTTCTTATCCTCGAGCTCCAGATGCAGCGTCTTGTGGTCAAACGGCAGTTCACATTCAAACAACGACGAGCGCCCTCTTCCTTTCAACTGACACACTAGATAAACCGTTGGAAGGATACGCCGCTCACCGAAAAACTCCACCGTCCACCGACTCATTAACACAACGTTCATATTTGACCCACAACAAAACGGCCGCGATCCCAAACGGGACCGTGGCCGCTACAGTCGTAAGGCGAAAAGCGCACAATTCTTCTCCTCAGCTTTAATCCCCGAAGACCGAGGACGAAGGGACCCGATGGGTTTCCCTCTGAATGCATTCCGCAGCACGAAGCCCCCTTATCCGCAGCTCCGAAGGAGCAGGATAAGGGGGCTTCAAGTGCGAGGACGCATTCAGAGGGAAACCCGTCGGGTCCCGGTGAGAGCTACAGGGCTATCGATTACCCCGTGTTCTGCAATCCTGCCGAGACGCCAGTCACAGTTGAAAGAATCAGGCTCATGTACTCGGCCTTCTTCTCCTCGGCCATCTCATCCTGGTTCATACGCACCTCGCGAAGGGCGCGGACCTGGGCGATGGACAGGGCGTCGACATAGGGGTTACGCACGCGAACGGCGCAGCCGAGCACGCGACGACGCTGCAGCGGCCACTCGTCACCGACGATGGCAAGGACCCACTTACGCGTGAGCTGCATCTCGGTGAAGACCTTCTCGGACAAATCCTGGCGATCGCCCAGGTGCAGATACATCTTGGCGATGCGCTGGTCGGTCTTAGCAATCGACATCTCGATGTTGTCGATAAAGGTGCGGAAGAACGGCCACTCCTGGTAGGCAGCCTTAAGCTGGTCCAGATCGCCAAACTGCTCGCAGGCGGTACCCAGGCCGTACCAAGCGGCCAGATTGATGCGCGCCTGGCTCCAGCTGAAGATCCAAGGAATGGTACGCAGGTCGTCGAGGGACTTGGCACCCAAGCCGCGCTTGGCGGGACGCGAGCCGATCGGCAGCAGACCTACCTCGGTCAGCGGCGTCACGGTCGAGAACCACGGTGTAAAGTCCTCGGTGTTCAGCAGGTCCAGATAGCGCTCGTGACTTGCAGCGTTGAGCTTCTCGGCCATATCCCAGAACTTCTGCGTGGTCTCGGTGTTGGTCTTC
>DBFOIV010000037.1:0-19243 GCA_048489175.1 Collinsella sp.
AGGACATCTTCAAGTACATAGAGCTCTATTACAATAGGGTGCGCATGCATTCCACCCTGGGCTACATGTCTCCAGTGGAATACGAGCGGCAATACGCTTGAGGATCCTTAAAAGAAAGTCCAGTTTATCCTTCCCACTCCAATGGATACGCCTAGGCACGGTCCAAGAAATCGTCCGCGCCCCCTATCTGACACTATTTCACCGCAACTTAGAAGGTGTCGGCGTATAACGCTTCACCCCAAATTAAATTGATTCGTTGAATAGACACATTCCAAATCTTTAGACTTCGTTTAATCTACAAGTGGGTATTATCACACATTAAGCACACGTGAAAGGATATACCCATGTCGCTTACACAGTCAGCAGAGCGTGCAGCGCTTAACAAGCTCATCGATTATCTCGACGACAACCCGCAAGAAAACATCGACAAAATCATGGACCTCGTGAACAAACTGGTCCCCAATCGCGTATTTCCTGTACAGCGAGAGGCATTCACCAATGTCATCAAGAGCCGCGGCAATTGGTATGACCTAATCATGCGTGTGTTCAGCCTTAATCCCCAGATGCGAACCAAACTGCTTAAGACCCTCATTGTCGACGCCAACCTGCTTGCTTGGCCAGAGCAGGAAAAGAACCGCGAAAAGTACCAGTGCAACGTTCCGTGGGCCATCCTGCTCGATCCCACGAGCGCCTGCAACCTGCATTGCACGGGCTGCTGGGCCGCCGAGTACGGCTACAAGCAGAATCTCTCGTTCGAAGACATCGACTCTATCGTTACGCAGGGCAAAGAGCTCGGTACGCATATCTACATCTATACCGGCGGCGAGCCGCTCGTCCGCAAGCACGACCTGATCAGAATTTGCGAAAAACATCAGGACTGCGTGTTTCTCTGCTTTACCAACTCCACGCTGATCGACGAGGCCTTCTGCGACGATATGATTCGCGTAGGTAATTTTGTCCCCGCCATCAGCGCAGAGGGCAATGAGCACACCACCGACGCCCGTCGCGGCGAGGGTACCTACGCAAAGATCGAGCACGCCATGAAACTCCTGCGCGAGCGCGACTTGCCGTTTGGTATCTCCACCTGTTGGACCAGCGCCAATGCCGAGACGGTTGCTACCGAGGAGAACATGGACTGGATGATCGGCGAGGGAGCACTCTTCTGCTGGTACTTCCACTTTATGCCGGTTGGCCGCAATGCAACCCCCGAGCTCATGCCCACGCCCGAGCAGCGCGAGCACATGTATCACTTTATCCGCGAAATGCGTGAGAAGAAGCCGCTGTTTACGCTCGACTTCCAAAACGACGGCGAGTTTGTAGGCGGATGTATCGCCGGCGGCCGCCGCTACCTGCACATCAACGCCGCCGGAGACGTGGAGCCGTGCGTGTTCATCCACTACTCAAACGCCAACATCCACGATGTGAGCTTACTCGACGCGCTGCGCTCTCCCCTCTTTATGAAGTACTACGAGAACATGCCGTTTAACGACAACTACCTCAAGCCATGCCCCATGCTCGAGAATCCCGACGTGCTGCCCAAACTGGTCGCCGAGAGTGGCGCAACGAGCACCGATCTCATCGAGAAGGAGTCACCCGAGCAGCTGCGCGAAAAGACCCAGGCTGCCGCCGAGGCATGGTCACCTGTCGCCGACCGCATCTGGAACGACTCCGACGATCCGCTATACACCAAGCGTCACGAGGATAAGTCACAAGGTATGGCCGATAGCGACATGCACAAGTTCGAAAAACAGGGCCGCACACTCAAAAACGGCGATTAATGCCGCTTCACACGACAAACGCTCTGAAATGAAGCGGAGCAGCCTCGAAGCTCATCTTCGAGGCTGCTCCGCCTTACCATCAAAACAGTTTTCCTAAGTTGCGGTGAAATAGGGACTAGATCGGCCTTCCAATAGCCAAAACGATCCCTATTCCACCGCAACTTCTTTAAGTTGTTGAATTATCAATGCTATTCCAAGCGAGATTCCAGACTCGACAGACCATTGAGAGTTAGGTCGTTGGCGACCTCAGAGACACGCTCGATAGGAACCGAGCCGTCAGACAGTGCCCACGTGCGATAGATACCGATAAAACCCGACAGCAAAAACGCCAGATAATAGTCGAACATCTCGTCCTTGAGACCTTGGGGCAGCAGATCGCGTTCGGCAATCTCGTGCTCGAGCGGCGCACGAAGACGAGCCATAAAATCATCGAGCGGAATGTTCTCGATCAGCTGACGATTGAGCACCAAGTTGTTGCACAGTGCCTCGTTAACGGTTTTAAAGAAGGTCGCCGCCGCGCCAAGAGCGCGCTCGTTGGTGTCGCCGTCCATTGAAGCAAGCGTTTTCTCGACCGAGTCGACAATCATCTCCACCACATCGACGGCAATGGCATCGAGCAGGCCGTCAACCGTGCCAAAGTGCACGTAGAAGGTTTTGCGGTCGACATTGGCCTCGCGCGCGATGGCACTCACCGTAATGTCTGCCAGCGGCTTATCCATGAGCAGGCGCTCGAAAGCGGAAAGGATGGCATTACGGCTGCGAACGATGCGACGATCAAGACGCGGTTTGCTGGTTGCCATGGGCGTGTCCCTTCGATATGCGAGCATTCATCAACAGATGAGAGATAATCTACGTAAGAGGATTATCCCCCATACAGCACAAATATGCCCCGCATCATGAAGAACGCACGACTGCCCTACTGCGACTTAGGGTGCTTCTTCTTATTGAGTGCCGACGGAGATACGCGAATACCGTCGCCCGTCTGGCGCACATAGGCTTTATGAGCCGACTTAGCGGTCCCAGAAGCCTTCTGAGCGTGCTTCTTGGGATCAACAGTAACAGCATTCGCGGGGTGCGGCTTAGTGGGCGCAGAGGGCGTCTGAGGCGTGCGGCCGAGCTTGCGCATCAAGCGATCCCAGCGCGCATGGATGCTCTCGTTGTGGGCGCTCTTAAGTCCCAGCAGGGGCGCAGCCAAAATGGTCGGCGCAATAAACGTAATGAGGCGCCACAGCAGATAGCCGGCGGTCGATGCCGACCCAAAGAAATGACCCAAGAACAATGCAAAGCCGCCCTCAGCGCCACCAGTTCCACCGGGCAAGGGAACCGCAGAGCTCAGCAGCTGGACAAAGGCGCTCGCGGCCATGACCGAGAAAAAGTCGACCTCGTGGTGGCCAAAGGCAAGCATCAGGAAATACGGCACCAGATAGAAAAACGCGAGCTGCAGCATGGTGATAAACACGGTGAGCAGCATGGAAGAAAAATGTCCGGCCGAAAGCTTGAACTTCTCGGAGAAGGAGTAGATCTCGCCATCGACAAACGTGCGCCAACTCTCGATCTTAGTGGCCGAGACACCAATGCGCTCAAGCCAATTGATGATGCAATGGGCGACGCGCGTGACGGTCTTAGGCATGAGCGCGACGGCGAAGATGCCAAGCAAGATGCAGCAGTGTCCACCAAAGCTAAAGACGCACAGCAGCGTCATGTCGCCGTAGCGTTCGGCAAAAAACGGCATACGGGCGAGCAGCAGGATAGCGCCCCAGGCGACCAGGCCAAACTGGTACACGATAAAACGCGTGAATTGCGTGGCGCCGGCCTCGCCCACGTTTTGGCCGGCCTTGGTCAGGCGATAGATCTGAGCCGGGGTGGAGCCCATCATCATGGGCGTCAGGTTGCCAAAGAAGATGCCACTCGCCTCGACCGAGATCAGGTCGCGGATGCCGACGGGCGAATTGGGATCGAGCCAGACGGCGATCGCATAGGCCACAATGCCAAAGAACAGGTACATGAACATGCAAAGACACGCGACAACGAGCCATGACGCCTGGACGCTCGACATAGCGGCCCAAAACTGCCCCATCTGCCCGGTTACCACCAGATAGACGATATAACCTACCAGCACGACGCCGATAAAGATGGCGCCGCGGCGTGCGCTCTTATTGTCATCGCCGCCCGAGGCCTCAACCTCGACCTGGGGCTTAGACGTATGCTGAGAGGACTCCGTCATGAGACTCCTTCTAACAGTCAAAATATCTTGGATATTGTACCCGTAAGGGCCATAGGCAGAACGCAAAGCTCTGGTTCAAACGGGAATTGCAGACGGTTGTTTGAAAATAAAAAACCCGGCCTTCCATAGGAAGTCCGGGTATCAGATGCGTGGTAGCCCGTACCAGATTCGAACTGGTGATCTCCGCCTTGAGAGGGCGGCGTCCTAAACCGCTAGACGAACGGGCCACATGACATCTGCACTGCCGTGCTGCGAGGAAATATATTACGGGACAAAAAACGTCAGCGCAAGAAGAAATTCCAAATTGCCGAAAAATTGTCGGCAGGTTATGGAACACGCAGGTAAACTGGGTAGCTAATTCAAGTTGAGATGGAGCAAAAGAGCTTCGCGCTCGTTGGGAATGTTGTCTTCGATCACGGCGTCGAGGGCGGAGTTGAGAAGCTGCCCCAGTTCCGGCCCGGGCTTGACTCCAGCACGGATCAGGTCGCCGCCGTTGATGGCGAGCATCTTGAGCGTATAGGGCTCCCCCGCCCTCAGCAGCTCGTGCGCCATCGCGCGCATCTCCTCAATCGTCTCAACGTAATAGAAGCACGACGGGGCCTTGCCAAGTGTGTCGGCACGCTTAAGGTCCATGAGCTCGTCAATCAGGCGGGCCGTGTCGACGCCCTCACCCGAAAAAAGCGCGCGCATCATATTGAGCAGACAGGAGCGCTCGGGGCGCAGCGGCTTGTCATGGTATTTGATGAGCAGGCACACGTCGCGCACCAAGTCGTGCGAGAGCGCCAGGCGATCCATAATGACGCGCGCCTTCTTGGCGCCGAGCTCGGGATGACCGTAGAAGTGTCCGCTACCGGCATGGTCGACCGTGAAGCACTCGGGCTTGGACACATCGTGCAAAAACGCCGCCCACATAAGGCTCGACGAGGGCGCGACGCCGTCACACAGCGCGAGCTCCCCCGCCACCGTCAGCACACGGGCGATATGCACGTAGACGTTAAACGCATGATAGACACTGCGCTGATCAAACCCGCGACCCGCTGCCAACTCGGGCACGGCGGCGCAGATGAGCTCGGGATAGCGGAGCATCGCGTCTCCCCCATGACCGGTCGAAAGAATGCCCTCGAGCTCAATACCCACACGCTCACGCGCCACGGCATCGAGCAGCGGCGCGCACTCGGCAAGCGCACGCTTGGTCTCGGGCTCAATCATAAAGTCCAGACGGCAGGCAAAGCGCACCGCACGCAGCATGCGCAGGGCATCCTCGTTAAAGCGACGCTTGGGATCGCCGACAGCGCGAATCAGCTTGCGCTCCAAGTCACCCTGGCCGTCGTAGCGGTCGACAAGCCCGCGCTCGGGATGCCAGGCCATGGCATTGACGGTAAAGTCGCGGCGCGCCAGATCGTCCTCGAGCGAGGCGGCACGCTCCACACTCTGGGGATGACGACCATCGGTGTAAAAGCCATCCAGACGGTACGTGGTGACCTCGATACGCTCGCCATCGGAAATAGCCGTGATTCCGCCAAATTTAATGCCCGACTCCACAACCGCGATGCCGGCGGCCTCGAGCGCCGCTTTGGACTCCTGCCACAGGCCGCTACAGCACATATCAACATCGTGGCTGGGGTACCCCATCAGGGCGTCGCGCACCCAACCGCCCACGTACCAAGCCTCAAGACCAGCCGCCTCAAGCGCGCGCAGGACGCGCAGGGACGCATCGGACGGTTGAGTACCGTTGAGCGAAACATTGCACATGCCTATGGCCTCCTGCGACTATCAAATTGGCTATCGATTGCGTCTGCAAGAAGTCTAGCAAGAAACAGCCTCCACTGCACACGCAAGTCCGATAAACAAAAACGCATCCGTCCTAGTCTAAGACGGATGCGAAATAATCAAACTATTCAGACAAGGTGCCGGAACTAGCAGACCTGGCGAACCTCGATGTGCTTCTTATATTCGTCCACCTTGGCAAAATCACCCAGACCGGGGCACTCGACCACGTTGGCGCCAGTGGCCATCGAAAGGCGCAGGGCGTCCTCGACGCGCTCGGGGGCGTCGTGCCACACGGACAGGAAGGCAGCGAGCGAGGAATCGCCGGCGCACACAGTCGACAGCAGCTTGACGTCGAAGGTGCGGTTGGCAAACCAGATATGCTCGCCGTTGGAGAAGTACGCACCGGCGCCACCAAGGGTCAGCAGCACGTTCTTGGCGCCCTTGGCGTGCAGCTCGGCCATAGCGCCCTTGACGGACTCGTCGTCGCCACCGCTCACCTTGATGCCAAAGATGTCAAGCAGCTCGTCGTCATTGGGCTTGATCAGCAGTGGCTCCAGAGCAATGAGGTCTGCCAGCTGATGGCTCGAGATATCGAGCACGAACTCGGCCCCCTTGGCCTTGACGCGACGCAGGACCTCGGCCAAGAAGCCCTCGGAAGTGTTGGGAGGCAGCGAGCCGCTGATGACCAGGCAGGTCATGTCATCGAGCGAATCGATAAGTTCAAACATCTCCTGCTCGTTGGCCTCATTGATGGCGGCACCGGCATTGACCATGTTGTACTCGGTGTCGGGACCGGCGTTGAGGAACACATTGACGCGCGTAATACCGTCGGTCCACACGGGCTTGACGGGCACGCCCAGGGCCTCGGCGCCCTTAACGATAAACTCACCCGAGAAGCCGGCGAAGAAACCCAGGATCGTGGTGTCGACACCATAGTGGTCAAGCGTAAACGAGACGTTGAGGCCCTTGCCGTTGGGCGTGTAGACGGCATTGCGGGTACGCGTGACGGTATTGGCAGTAAGGCCGTCGCAGGCGATGTTGTAGTCAATGGCGGGATTTGCAGTGAGCGTGTAAATCATGAATGTTCCTTTCACGAAGCAACGTGTTAATGAAAGTATATTCCACGCATCGGTAAAAGGCTAGGACAACTCGGCGAACGGTGTGGAAGCGATGAAGTACGGCGGGACACCTCTCCCCCGCGGCGGAACAAAAAGGCGCCCCAGCCGAAACCGGGGCGCCACATGCGCACGAATATGTCGCGTTTCGATTACTGACGATCGAGCTTGCGGACAGCAACGCGCTTGCTGTACTCGTCGACGTGACCGAAGTCGCCGATGCCGACGGACTCGGCAACGTTGGCGCCGGTGGCCATAGCGAGCTTCATGGCCTCCTCGACGTTGTCGCGATCCCTGTACCACTTGTGCAGGAACGCAGCGAGGGTGCAGTCGCCGGCGCAGACAGAAGAAACCAGCTTGATGTTGAACTCACGCTTGGCGTACCAGATGTCCTCGCCGTTGGAGAAGTAAGCGTCGCCGCGGCTACCACGGGTGAGCAGCACGTTCTGAACGCCAGCGTCGTGAGCCATCTTCATGGCAACGCGGACCTCGTCGTCGGTGTCGACCGGCACGCCGAAGATGGCCTTCATCTCGTGATGGTTCGGCTTGATGAGCAGAGGCTTCTTGTGAGCGAGCTCCTTGAGCTTGTCGGAGGACAGGTCCAGGACGACGTCGGCGCCACGAGCCTGAGCGTGCTCCATGACCTGAGCCAGGAAGTCGGGCGTAGCTTTGGGAGGCACGGAGCCGGAAACGATCAGGCACTCGAGATCGCCCGCGGTGTCCAGGATGTTGTAGAGCTCCTCCTGGTGCTGCGGCGTGATCGGGGCGCCGGGGTTCAGGATGCCGTACTCGTGCTGGCCATCGTTGACGTAGGTGTTAATGCGCGTGATACCGTCGGTCCAGACCGGGCGGCAGAGGCAACCCAGGTTCATGACCTCCTCGACGATGAACTTGCCCGTGAAGCCAGCGAAGAAGCCGAGCGCGACGGTGTCGACGCCCATCTTCTTAAAGGCGAAGGACACGTCGAGGCCCTTGCCGTTAGCCGTGTAGCTGGCCGAACCGGTGCGGACGTTCTCGTCGGGCTCGAGCGGAGAGCTCGAAACCGTCATGTCGACAGCCGGGTTAGCGGTTAGCGTGTAGAACATTTACAGTACCCCCTGTATATGTGAGGGCCGCGTGGCCGGCCCATTCCAACCACGCGGTTACCTCTGATACCAAATTAGCGAGCTGCGGACTCGAGCAGTGCCTTGACCTCGGCGGCGGTGTTGCAGGCGAGCGCCTTCTCGGCGAGCTCGTCGCACTCGGCCTTGGTCCACTGGCTGATGGTCTTGCGGGCGCGCAGGATCGACGGAGCGCTCATCGAGAACTCCTCCAGGCCCCAGCTGATCAGCAGCGGCTCGAGCAGCGGATCGGCAGCGGCCTCGCCGCACATACCGACCATGATGCCGGCCTTCACGCCGCTCTCGATGATGTTCTTGAGCGAGCGGAGCACGGCGGGATAGTACACCTGGTACAGGTTGGAGATGGTGTCGTTGCCACGGTCGGCGCACATGGTGTAGCCGATCAGGTCGTTGGTGCCGATGGAGAAGAAGTCGGCAACCTCGGCAAGACGGTCTGCGAGCAGCGAAGCGGCGGGCGTCTCGACCATGATGCCGACCTCGATGTTCTCGTTGAACTTGCGACCCTCTTCGGTCAGCTCGGCCTTGCACTGCTCGACGAGCTCCTTGACAGCCAAGACCTCCTCGACGCAGGTGACGAGCGGGATCATAATCTTGACGTCACCGAAGGCGCTAGCGCGCAGCAGAGCGCGGAGCTGGACCTTGTACTGGTCGGGATTGGCCAGGCAGTAACGCACGGCACGGAAGCCCATGAAGGGGTTGTCTTCCTTGACCATATGCAGATACGGAATCTCCTTGTCGCCACCCACATCGAGCGTACGGATGATGACCGGAGCACCCTTGAGCGCGCTGGCGACCTTACGGTAGGCGTTGAACTGCTCCTCCTCGGAAGGAAGCTCGGCAGAGTCCATGAACAGGAACTCGGAGCGGAACAGACCGATGGCCTCGGCGTCGTGATCGAGCGCGTTGGGCACGTCATCGGGGTTACCGATGTTGCAGGCGATGATCTTCTTGATGCCATCGGCAGTCACGGACGGCTTGCCACGGAAGGCCTCGAGGGCTGCCTTCTCGGCAGCGAAGGCCTCGGCCTTGGCGGTGTAGGCAGCGAGCGTCTCCTCGTCGGGATCGGCCTCGACGATACCCTTGCCGCCGTCGACGACAACGGTCATACCGTTGCGCAGCGCGGTGCAGCTGTTGGAAACCGAAAGGACAGCCGGGATCTCGAGGGCGCGCGCAATGATCGCGGAGTGCGACGTGCGGCCGCCGGTCTCGGTGACGATACCGGCAACGTGGGCCTTATCGATCGTGGCGGTCATGGACGGCGTGAGGTCGTGCACGACAACGACAGTGTTCTCGGGCAGGACGGAGAGGTCGACGACCTCCTTGCCCAGCAGCTCGGCCAGAATACCGGTGCGGATGTCGGCGATGTCGGCCGCGCGCAGACGGAACATCTCGTCGTCCATGGACAGGAACATGTTCTCGAACATGGTCGAGGTGTCCATGAGCGCCTGCTCGGCGCAGGTACCGCCGTCAATGGCGGCGTTGATGGCGTCGGTCATGCCCGGGTCCTGAGCCAAGACAATGTGTCCGCTCATGATCTCGGCCTCGTCCTCACCCACCGTCTCCTTCATGTGGTCGGCCTGAGCCTGGGTCTTCTCGCAGAAGATCGAAAGAGCGGTCTGATAGCGCTCCTTCTCTGCTGCCGAATCAGCAACCTCGTGCGGCTCAAACGTCAAGTCGGGATCGACGGCGACCATGACGGTGCCGATACCGATGCCCTCGGAAGCGTTGACTCCCTGATACATTCCCATTCCTCTCTCCGTGTCATGTGATAAAGCGTTTTGCCATATCCATGACAAAAGAGCGCAGCTACCTTAGAACAGGTCACTGCGCCCCCAAATATGAACTTAGTTGTTCAACATGCGACCCGTTTGAGTTCTACTCGCCAAGACCGCTCTTGATGAGCTCGATGGCAGCAGCCAGAGCCTCGGCCTCGTCAGCGCCGTCGCACTTGACCTCGACCTCGGTACCGCAGGGGATACCAGCAGCCATGAGAGCCATCGGGGACTTGCCGTTGACCTCCTTCTCGGGGGTAACGACCGTCACGTCACAGGCATACTTGCCCATGGTGGAGGCGAACAGACCAGCCGGACGCATGTGCAGACCCTGAGGATTAACGAGGGTAGCCTTCTCAGAAACCATAGTTGACTCCTTTTTGTGTTTAACCCCTGTCATGCATGTGGCAGGAGTCAGATTCACGACGTTGTTTATATTAACTCACATCAAACGGTTTTTCATTATGTTTCAGACGAATTATTGGACAGATGTGTTTGTCGTCCGCTTGCTCGCCCACAGAGGGCCGGGCGCGGCCTGTGAGATTTCCTGCTCTACAGTCCTGCTCGCACGAAGAGCACATTAAGTGTTCTTCGGCTCGTGCGGAACTCGCGATAAATCTCACAGGCCGCGCCCGGCCCTCTGTGGACGAGCAAGCTGCGGAAACTCGGTCGGTCCAGAGCAATATCGTGCAAACGGAAATCTTGCTGATGAACTGTTCGCGACAAAGACTCGATAGGTAGCCCCCTCTATACCCTTTTATAAGTTGCGGTGAAATAGGGACTGTATTTGGGGTTGAATCGTTTAAACAGTCCCTATTTCACCGCAACTTATTTGGGGATGAAAAAGGCGGAGGCCCTGGGGAGGGTCTCCGCCTTTGTTACAAGGGGCGATATTATTCGCTAACTGGTGGATTAGACCAGGCGGGCGTTGATCGTTTTGGCGATCTCGGCGGCGTCGGTGGAACCCTTGACGGTGGCACGGAAGTCCTCGTCCATGAGCGCCTCGGCGACCTTGGACAGGATCTTGAGATGCGTGGTGCCAGCCTGGGCACCGGGGATGAGCAGGGCGATGGCAACGTTGACGGGAGCGCCGTCCATGGTGTCCCAACCGGTCACGCCAGAGTCGTCCTTGACGACGATGACAGCGGCCTCGGTGATGGCGTCGGACTTGGCATGCGGGATGGCGAAGCCCTCCATCATGCCCGTGGTGCCCTCGGCCTCGCGGGCCAGAAAGGCGTTCATCACAGCGTCGGCGTCGCTGGCGATACCGGCCTTGACAGCCTGGTTGGAAACGAAGCTCAGAGCCTCGTCACGAGAAGCGAAGTCCTCGGCGACAAAGACATTCTCGACCTTCACGAAGTCGGCAGCCTCGGCCTTGGGGGCCTCGACGGCAGCGGCCTTGGGGGCCTCAACGGGCTTGGCTGCAGGAGCGGCCTTCTGGTTCTTCTCGAAGTCGTACTTCTTAAAGGCCACGAACAGGATGCCACCGACCACAGCGCCGATGAGGATCGCGAGGACCCAAAGCGGACCGTTCTCGACAACGGGCAGGACCAGGAAGCCACCGTGAGGCGCCGGATCGTGAACGTTGAACATAATGGTCAGGATCGAAGCGATAGAGGAACCGAGCATCATGATGGGCATGACGGGCCAGATGTTCTTGGTCATGAACGGAATGGCGCCCTCGGTGATGTGGGTGCAACCAAGGATGAGGTTGACGATACCGGCGTCATGATCCTCCTGGCTGAAGTACTTCTTGCCGACGACGACGGCGAAGGTGGTGATCAGCGGCGGAACGATGCAGGCGGCGGAGACGGCAGCCATGAAGTTGGTGCCGAAGTTGTAGGTGTCGGTGCCGACACCGGCGGCCAAGGCCTCGGTAAGCATAGCGGTACCGGTGACGTAGGCAGCCTTGTTGACCGGGCCGCCCATGTCAACGGCGCACATGCAGCCGATGGCAAGACCCAGGACGATGGCGCCAGAAGCGGACAGACCCTTGAGGAAGTCCATCATGGCGGTGTTGATGGCAGCCATGGGGCCGGAGATGCCGAGCATCACGAGGCCGACGATGGCAGTCGAGAACAGCGGGTACAGGAAGATGGCCTTGAGGCCGTCCAGGTTCTTGGGCAGACCGGCAAAGACCTTCTCGAGCAGCAGGATGACATAACCAGCGAGGAAGCCGCCGACGATGCCGCCCAGGAAGCCGAAGCCCACGCCAGCGCCGCCAGCGTCGATCATACCGGTCTCGGCGTTAACGGGCAGGCCCTGGATGGCGATCATACCGGCGACGAAGCCGGGGACGAGCGCTGGGCGCTTGCCGATGGACTCGGCGATGTAGGCGGAAAGCACGGGAACCATGAGGTTCATGGCAATGCCGCCGATGATCTTGAGCATAGCGGCGAAGGTGTTGTAGTCAGACGCCGTCGAATCGAAGGACGTGATGCCCCACAGGAACGAAAGAGCGGTCAGAACACCACCGGCGACGACGAAGACCAGCATGTGGCTGACGCCGTTCATGAGGTGCTTGTAGATAATGTGGCCGACGGACTCCTTCTCCTCGACCTCGTCCTCGACATCGGCAGCGGCGGCAACCGAGTCGTCGCCCTTGGCGCGGAGCGCGCGGTCAATCAGCTTGCCGGCGGCCTCGACGGACAGGGCCTTGGAAACACCAACGGAAACCATGGGCTTACCGGCGAAACGCTCCGCCTGGACATCCTTATCGGCTGCGACGACGACGGCCTTGGCACCGGCGATCTCACCCTTCGTGAGCTCGTTCTCGACACCGACCTGGCCATGGGTCTCGACCTTAATGGTCAGACCGCGCTCGGCAGCTGCCTTCTCCAGCGCCTCCTTCGCCATGAAGGTGTGCGCGATACCGGTCGGGCAACCGGTGGCGGCGATGATGTCAAACTTAGCCATGTGTCCCTCCTTCTTGAGTTCTGCGCCCGCGGGCGCTCCCCTACACGCGCCTCGTAGCGCGCTTTTCCACAACTGAAAGATACCAACCTACCGTCTGCGCGAGAAGAGACAAGGCGCAATTCTCCGGTGAAAGGTTCTTTCATAACCGTAAACGGTAGGTGAAAGTTTATCATCATTGCTTGAATCGGCAAGGTGTATCTTGTAATTGAAAATGCCCGTATACTCTGGCGTGCATACCACGTCTGTTTTTCATGCCAACCAGGAGCCATCCATGACCGATAGCAGCAAGAGCGCGCTCTCCCTCATTAGCACCCATAAGGGATACAGCGAATCCGAGCAGCGCATTGTCGACTATATTCTGGAGAACCAGTCCGAGGCTCCGCGCCTGACAGCCGCCCAGCTCTCACGAGCTGCCGCCACGTCCGAGGCGACGGTTTCGCGCTTTTGCCGCAAACTAGGCTTTGGCAGCTTCCGCAGCTTTCAGTTTTCGTTGGCGCGTGACTTGGAAAGCCAGCGCAACGAGGGCCTGACCGACGAGGTCTCGCTCGACAACATGGAGCAGAGCCTCAAGAATATCCTAGCTGCCAAGGTGAGCGAGCTGAATGCGACGATCGACGGCATCGACCACGAAACGCTGGCAGCCGTTGTGCATGCGCTTAAGAATGCCGGAGTTATTGAGTTCGCCGCCGTGGGTAATACGAACGCCGTCGCGCTCGATGCGACGTTTAAGTTTTCACAGTTGGGCTTACGCTGCATGGCGAGCACCATTAGCGAGACATCAATCGGCTTTGCGCTCACGTTGCGCCCGGGCGACGTCATCGTGCTAATCTCAAACTCCGGCAAATCGCGCCGTTTGAATCGCATGGCAAAAGCGGCTCGTGACTGCGGCGCAACCGTAGTCGTCATCAGCAGCGACAGCAAATCCCCGCTTGCGCGCCTGGCAGACTACACTTTTAATACCGTCAACCACGAAGCGCTACTGACGACGGGCGACTTTGCGTTCTCCAAGATCAGCGCCACGATGATCATCGAAGTCATCTACAACTTCCTACTGCCCGAGATTGAAGACGCTCGCGAACATATAAGCTACTACGAGGAGCTCATCCAGCCGGATAAGGTCGTTGAGTAAAACGCGTAGTGGGACAAAAATTTCAGTCTATTTTGTCCCACCAACACCGCTGATACGACCTAACCTCGAGCTTCTTCGAGCATCTGCTTTGCGTGGGCCAAGCTTGCCTCGGACTGATCGCCACTCAACATGCGGGCGATCTCGGCGATACGCGCTTCACCGGTTACCTCGTCCAAATGCGTCTGGGGAACATCGCCCGGTTCCTTGCTGACAACATAATGTTTGTCAGCCATGACGGCGACCTGCGCCAAGTGGGTTACGACAATCAACTGATGCGTAGCAGCGAGATCTGCCAGCACACTCGCGAGGGCACGCGCCGTGGAGCCACCGACACCAGCATCGACCTCGTCAAACACCAGCGTATCGACACCGTCCGCGTTACCGAGGACAACCTTACTTGCCAGCATGACGCGGCTGAGCTCGCCGCCCGACGCAATTCGACGCAGGGGGCGCGGCGTCAAACCGGCACCGCTGCGGTATAGCAGCTCGTAGCTCGAAGGACCAACGGGCGTCCACTCAGCACGAGGAAGATCGCGCGACTCCCAGACGAGCTCGGCGCTGCCCATCTCCAGGCGAGCCATCTGGCGGCCCACCTCGTGACAGAAGCGCGGGGCCGCCGTATTGCGAGCGCGCTTAAGCGCCTTGGCGGCAGCAAACAGTTCGCGCTCCGCCGCGCCAAGCGCTTCACGCGCCTTTTTGATCTGTTCATCGCCATCATCGACCAGGGACAGCAGCTCTTGCGAGCGATCGCGCATGGCAAAAACATCGTCCATAGTGGGACCCCACTGACGCAACAGACCCTTGAGGTCGGAATACCGCTCACGCATGCGAGCGAGCTCGCGCGGGTCGAAGGCGATACCATCGCGATAGGCACGAAGCTCGTTCGCGCAATCCTCAAGGGAGATACAGGCGTCCGAAAGTGCATCGGCGATGTCACCCAGCTTGCGATCGACGGTCGCCATGCGTGAAAGCTCGGCCACGGCGCCATTCACGGCATCGAGCGCTCCCCCTTCGGCGGCAAGCGATGCATGGGCATCGTTAGCCGTGGCAACCAGTACCTCGGCATGTTCGGAGCGCGGCAGCAGTTCCTCGAGTTCCTCATACTCGCCCGGCTTGGGGTCGACCTCGCCGATGCGCTCGAGCGCAAAGCGCGCCTCCTCGACGAGGCTCCCCTGCGCACGCGAGGCCTCTTCGACACGTCGAACCTCCTTAGCGGCAGCCCGCGAAGCCTTAAAGCAGGCGCGGTACGCATCCAGCGCCTCGAGCGCAGAGCGTCCCGCCCACGCATCGACCATCGCAACGTGATGCGCCGGATCGAGTAAGCGCTGGTGCTCGTGCTGGCCGCACAGATCCATCATCACGCCGACGCGCTCCGAAAGCTCGCGCACGCTGGCGATGCGGCCGTCAATCTTGACGCGGCTGCGGCCCTCGGCGGAAAGGCTGCGCTGGACCGTGAAGCCTTCCGTGTCGTGCGGGCCGTCAAACAAGCGCGCCTCGACGCTCGCCAGCGCCTCGCCCTCGCGCACCGTCGACGAATCCGCGCGCTCACCCAAAATAAGCTTGAGGGCCGAGAGCAGCGCGGTCTTGCCGGCGCCGGTCTCGCCGGTCAGGACAGTCAGGCCGGCACTCGGCACCAGCGTCGCCTCGCGAATGAGTGCAATGTTAGAAACCTGCAGCTCATCGATCATGGCGGACTCCGTAGAATACGCGGCTCACCGAGTTGTAAAAACTCTCGGGGCCGTAGTCGAGCAGCAGCACATCGCCGGGGCCTCGGCGCACGGCCACGCTCTCGACCGTGCCGTCGCAGGTAATAAACTGTCCATCGATAGCGATCGCCGGAACGCTCGGACGGTCATCAGACATAAAGATTTCGACGACATCGCTCGGCGAAGTCAAGAAAGCGCGAGCTTGAATGGTGTGCGGCGCAATGGGTACGCAGACCATGCCCGTATAGTCAGGGCTCACGATGGGGCCACCGGCGCTGAGCGCGTAACCCGTAGAACCAGTCGCCGTCGAAACGACGACACCGTCACCGCGTAGGCGGTCGATATGGTGACCGGACACCGTGATGTCAAACTCGACCATATCGGACAGGGGGCCGCGCGTAAGCGCCATGTCGTTGAGGGCGAAGGTGCGCACGACATCCTTCGTACCGTCTTCGCGCACGGACACGATATCCGCGGCGATGGTGGCGCGACGGCTCACGTGCAGCTCGCCGGACAGGGCGTCACTCACGACCTGCAGAATGTCGCGCTCCTCGGGGCTCGCAGCAGTTAAAAAGCCCAGGTGACCATAGGAAAGACCGAGGATAGGAATCTCGCGATGGTTGAGGATGCGGGCAGCGCGCAGCAACGTACCGTCGCCGCCGAGCGTAATGACCAGATCGGAGCCGTCAATATCAGGCGTGCTTTGAATCTTCGATCGCTGGTCGGCAGCCCATGCGACTTCATAGCCCTGGCGCGTCAGCCAAAGCTCGAGCATCAGGCCGCTCTCGACCGCCTCTTGCTTGTAGTAATTGGGAACCAGAAAGACCTTCATAGCGTTGCAGCTTTCTCGCTCAAAACCGATACCTGGGATTGCAGCTCATCGTCGGCGCGCTCGCCGGAGTCAAATCTCGTGCCGTACAGGAAAAACTCAACGTTTCCCTTGGCACCATGAATGGGCGACACGCACACATCGACTGGGAACAGCCCCTTGGCAGCAAAGAGTTCAACCGCCGCCACGAGTGTATCGCGGCGCACGGCGGGATCAGTCACAATGCCGCCCTCGCCCACCAGCGCCGCCGGAGCCTCAAACTGCGGCTTTACGAGCGTGCAGAATGCACCCGTAGGAGCCAGGCATGCCAGTACCGCATCGATAATGTTCGCGATGCTGGTAAACGAGACATCGCACACAGCCAGGTCGATGGTGCCGGCATAGCCAAGCTCAGGCAGCTGCGTCACGTTTGTGCGCTCATGCAACGTCACGCGATCGTCCTGACGCAACGACCAATCGAACTGGGCGCGACCCACGTCCACCGAGACAACTGTCGCAGCTCCACGCTTAAGCAGACAATCGGTAAAGCCGCCGGTAGAGCAGCCCACATCCAGACAGGCAAGGCCCGTCGGATTGATACCAAACGCATCAAGCGCGCCTTCGAGCTTAAGACCGCCGCGGCCAACATAGGGAATGCGTCCCTTCACGTGCAGCGGCAGGCCCGGGATCACCTTAAGGCCCGGCGAAGTCAAACGCTCGCCGCCACTCGAGACCAAGCCGGCCATAAGAGTGCGAAGGGCATCCGCGCGATCGGCGCAGATGCCCTGTGAAATCAGTTCGTCATCAAGACGCACGCGTTTCATGAATGCCATCAACCATTCGTATCCGGAGATGCGGCCTAGCTATCCTGGGATTCGTTTGCCGCATCCTCATCGTATTCCTGCTCGAGCTTGTCGGCCTCACGCGGCGTCAACTCAAACTTGTCGACCATATCGACCGCGCGGGAACCCAGCTCAATCGCTTCGTCAAACAAATCGAGCGAACGCTCCAAGGAGGTATCCTTGGAGCGAACGGTAGCGATGATTTGGTCCAAGCGGTCCGAGATCTCGTCAAAGTTGCGGACAGAACCCTCTGGCATGGCTACTCCTCGACGGAGTCGGCAACAGCCTCGGCGGCGTCCGAATCCTCGGCCAGCACGCCAGCCTCAGCCTGGGCAACCGCAACCTTGGCGGCAGCCTCGGCAGCCTGCGCCTCCTCGCGAGCGCGATCTTCGGCCAGCAGCTCCTGGT
Organism: Collinsella sp.; assembly: GCA_048489175.1. GTDB lineage: Bacteria > Actinomycetota > Coriobacteriia > Coriobacteriales > Coriobacteriaceae > Collinsella. The sequence continues at coordinate 17,590 of DBFOIV010000037.1, forward strand.
ACAGGTCCTCGCCCGGCAGCTCCTCGCTGCGAGCGATCTTACCCAGCACGCCGTTGACGAACGACGCAGACTGGTCGGTTCCATAGGCCTTGGCAAGCTCGACGGCCTCGTTGATCACGATGGCGTCCGAAACCTCCTCGTCGGTGAGGAAACGCATCTCGTAAACGGCGATACGAAGCAGATTGCGATCGGCGCCGGGCATGCGCATAAGATCCCAGTTCTTGGCAACGGAGCGCAGGGCGCAGTCGATGCGGTCGATATGCTCGTAAGCACCACGGCACAGCTCCAGCGCATAGGGGTCGAGGGGACCCTTCGAGATCAGGAAATCGCCCTCGAGGACGCGCTCGAGCGGGCTGTCCGTGGCCTCGGCCTGGAACAGCAGCTGCAGCGCCTGACTGCGGGCAAGCGTACGCCCGCGATAAACCTTAAGACTCAAAGGTTACTCCTTGGGGAAAACGAGGCCGTCGATGCAAACGTCAACGCGCTCGACTTCGACGCCAACCTGGGCATCGATGGCGGCGACCACGGCGGCGCGAACGGCCTCGGCGAGTTTCTTGAACGGATAGCCAAAGAACACCACGACACGCACGGTGAGTGCGAGCTTGTCGCCGACGACCTCGGCCTCGACCGCCGGCTCGGAAGCCGGGGCCTTGGACGAGAGCATCATGGAGACAAGGTTGGTGGCAAGGTCCTTGACGCCAACGGAGGCGATGCCCTCGACATCGGACACGGCGCGCGAGACGATGGCGGTCAGAACATCGGGCGAAATGCCGATGCCGTCAATCTTGATTTCCTGGGGCATGAGTCCTCCTAGAAGATTTGGTTGCTAGACGCGGGAGACGAACTTGCCGTCGCGGGTGTCAACCTTGATGACCTCGCCCTCGTTGAGGTACATGGGGACCTGGATGACAGCGCCGGTGTCGATCGTGGCCGGCTTGGTGGAACCCTGGACGGTGTCGCCCTTAAAGCCCGGGTCGGTCTGGACGATGGTGGTCTCGATGAACATCGGCGGGGTCACGCCCATGAGCTCATCGTCGGCGAAGAGCAGCTGGCAGACGTCGTTCTCGCGCAGCCACTTGGAGTTCTCGCCCACCATGTCCTCGGGAACGGGAACCTGCTCATAGGACTCGTTGTCCATGAAGATGTAGTCGGTGCCATCGTTGTAGAGGTACTGGAACTCACGGGTGGTGAGCATGACGCTCTCGAACTTGGTGCCGGCGTTGCAGGTGTTCTCGACGACGCGGCCGCTCTTGATGTCGCGGGTCTTGTAGCGCACAAACGCGCCGCCCTTGCCCGGCTTGACATGCTGGAACTCGACGATGGTGTAGACCTTGTCCTTGATGCGGAGACCGAGGCCGTTCTTGAAGTCGGCGGTAGAAATGGTAGGCATAGCGACCTTTCTTGTTATGGGCAGAACGCACAAGCGTCCAAATTACATACGACAGAAATTATACACTTGCAGACGGCGCCTGCAGCGAGCGCATAAAAAGAGAACGCAGGGCGTCCGAATCGATCCTTGATTCTCATTTTCATTGCAACAGCCTCAGGACTCAGCGCAACGCGTTGCGCTGAGTCCTGAGGCGCGAATCCGGGTAGGCAACCCCAGAGGGGCCGGAATCCCCCGGCCCGCGATGGAGGGAGGCCGGCATGTCCA
>DBFOIV010000038.1:0-17370 GCA_048489175.1 Collinsella sp.
AGCAGCCACTCGGCAGAAAGACGGGGGTGCTCCTCGCCGCGCTCGGCCAGGTACTCCTTGGTCCACTCGAGACAACGCTTGATGGTCCAAATCTCGTTTGCCATGGGGCCCTCCCCTCTTAAGCGCCGGACGGCGCGCGAATGTCGGAGCAGATTGTACGCGAGGGCGGCACGCGGCAAGGGACGATTGGAAGCGATTATCGAGAATCAGCCCAGAATTTTGCTTGAATCGCAATCGAAGTGTTCATTCGTCGACGTCTAAATCTGCATCCGTCAAGCTTTTGGCAAGGTTGCCCCAAAACTGACCAATATCTAACCAAGAACTTGCCAAATCACTTGACGCGCGACGCATCAAAAATCGCCCCGCGACTTCTCGGACGATTTTTTGAGCATTATTTTCGATAGCAGATGAATGCCGCTAATTTCTTTGAGCAGGTAGCCGGCTTAATGCCCATCAAAGCCGATTAAATAACATCTCAAAGCAATGTGCCCAACCTAGTCATTTAAGAACGTCCCCAATGACTAAAATGCCATCACAGCCGACTGAATATAATATCAAGGCAATGTCCCCAATGACTCCCTACGGATCATTTGACAACCAAGAAAACGCCGATGTTTTGGCAATGCCAGCGAGCGACGTCCAGAGCGAACAAGTTGGCATGAAAAAGGCAAGGCATAGACCTTCTGGTCATGCCTTGCCTTTTGAATGACAAATTGTCGCTCTGGGCGGCGCGCAGCGTCGAGCCGTTACGCGGTTTGGCAAAACCGCGTAACCCACTACACAGCCTGCGCCAGCTTCTCGGCTCGCTCGGCGGCGGCGAGTGCCTCGATCACGGTGCCGAGCTGATCGCCCAGAAGGACGCCGTTGTAGGTGGAGTTGAAGCCGATGCGGTGATCGGTCACGCGGTCCTGGGGCTGGTTGTAGGTACGGATCTTCTCGGAACGGTTGCCATGGCCGATCTGGCTCTGGCGCTCGGCACCGAGCTCGGCCTGCTGCTTCTCGAGCTCCATCTCGTACAGACGGGCACGCAGCATCTGCATGCAGACCTCGCGGTTCTGGATCTGGGAGCGCTGCTCCTGCGACTGCACCACGGTGTTGGTGGGCAGGTGGGTAATGCGCACGGCGGAGTAGGTGGTGTTAACGCACTGACCGCCAGGGCCGGAGGCGCAGTAGGTGTCGATGCGCAGGTCGGACTGGTTGATCTGGACGTCGATCTCCTCGGCCTCGGGAAGCACGGCGACGGTAGCCGTGGAGGTCTGAATGCGGCCCTGGGACTCGGTCTTGGGGACGCGCTGGACGCGGTGCACGCCGGACTCGTACTTCATGACGGAGTAGACGCGGTCGCCCTCGACCTTGAACTCAATGGACTTAAAGCCACCGGCCTCGCTGGGGCTGGAGTCGAGCACGGTAGTCTTCCAGCCGCGCGACTCGCAAAAGCGCTGATACATCTTGTACAGGTCGCCGGCGAAGATGGCCGCCTCGTCGCCACCGGCGGCGGAGCGGATCTCGACGATGGTGTTCTTGTCGTCGTTGGGGTCGCTCGGGATGAGCATGTACTTGATGTCTTCCTCGAGCTGGGGAAGCTTGGCCTCGTTTTCGGAGATGTCCATCTGGAGCATCTCCTTCTCATCGGCATCGGTGGTATCGTGCAGCATTTCCTTGGCAGCCTCGATGTCATCGAGCGCGCCGATGTACTCGCGCGAGGCGGCGATGAGGTCGGACTGGTGCGCGTATTCCTTGTTGAGACGCGTGAACTCCTTGATATCGGAGGCGACGGCCGGGTCGGAAAGCTTCTTCTCGAGCTCCTCGTAGGCCTTGATGATCTTTTCGAGCTTGTCGCGCATGACGGACTCCTTTATATGCGTGAAGGTGAAAATCGGCAGAATTGATGGGGCGCGGGGCGCCGCTGCGGGGGTAAGCCCGGCTAGAACATGTCGATCCTCAGATACATGCGCATCCCTTCGCGTATGGGGTACATAGTTGCGGTCTAACCCATACATGATAGCGTGCGCAGGCAAACCTGCATATAACCCGCACGGAATCCGACAAAGGGACAGTCCCTTTGTTGGATTCTAGAGCGTGTGGAGCAGAGCGATGAAAAAGCGGACACCCTGAAGGTAGACTCGGCGGGTAATGCGCTCGTTGGTGCCGTGGACGCCTCGGTCGCACTCGTCATCGTCGACCACAAAGGCCGAGAAACGAATGCACTCAGGGCAAATGCGCTGATAGTTGGCAGCGTCGGTCGCGCCGATCACGGTCGAGGGGACGATGCTGACAGGAGCCCCGCCCGTCGCACTCGGTCCGTTTTCCTCCGTCCCCTTTGGATCACGGAAATAGCGGGCGGCGATGGCGCGAACGGCCTCGAGCCCCGGTCCACCGACACGCGGAGACGGCGAAGGCTCGGAGCTGCCGGGGCCCAGCTCCACTTCGACACAACCGGCAAGGTCCGCCCCGGCAACCGCCTCACGGCAGCGCGCCACAACGTCGACCACGCTCGTACCCTCGAGCATGCGGAAGTTAATGTTGGCCCACATATCCTGCGGCATTACGTTGGCGCCGGTGCTGCCACCCTCGATCTGCGTGGGCGCGCAGGTGGTCGTCACCAGCGGATAGAGCTTTTTGCTGGCGAGGCAATCGCGGACAATGGCATCCCCGTTGGCGGCAATTTCATCGGCCGTGTAGAGCCCCAACTCGACGAGTTGAGCGGCAAGCAAGTCGGTCACGCGCGTCGGCCACTCGATATCGCAGATTGCGGTGATGGCACGGCTGAGCACCTCGAGCGATGTGCCGCCGTAGGGGTTGGACGAATGCCCGCCCTCACTCTTCGTCTTGAGTATGATATCGGCGTAACCCTTCTCCGCGAGGTCGGCATGCATAAGCCAGCCCTCGCCCGCGCCATACTCGGCAGCCGAAACAATACGGTAGTCACCCTCGTCGATCAGATATTCAAGTTCAACGCCACGCTCCTCGAGCACACGACCGATCGCCCCCGCGCCGTACTGCGTGGTTTCCTCGTCCTGGCCAAAGGCGAGCAGCAGGGTACGCTTGTGCTCCCAGCCGTGCGCGAGCGCATACTCAACCGCCTCGAGAATGCCTGCGACCTGGTCTTTCATATCGATGGCGCCGCGACCCCAAATGTAGGTGTCGTCCACATGTCCGCTAAAGGGGGCATGCGTCCAGTCAGCCTCGGTGCCGGGTACCACGGGAACCACGTCCATGTGGCCCATGAGCATAATGGGCTTGAGGGCAGGGTCGGAACCGCTAAGCGTCACCAATAGCGAATGGTCGATAAGCTCGACCTTACCCGCCGTAAATACGTGCGGCCAAGCCTGCTGCATATACGCGCGCAGGTCGTCGAACGGCTGCCAGTTCACCGCCTCGGCATCCATACTCGAGATGGTCGGAAACGACAGCACGCGGCCCAGGCGCTCGCACGCACCAGCTTCGTCCAAATCGGCAAAATCATCCTCATGCGCAAAGAAGCGCCAAACCTCGGCCATGACATCCTTTCGATTGTGATGACGAGGGCCGCCCCACGGGAGCGGCCCTGTCATGCAAACATTTGCGGTCGGTTACTTGTCCTCGAGATAACGCGAGAGGAACTCGCGGGTGCGCTGGTGTTTGGGGTTGCCAAAGAGCTCGGCCGGCGCGGCGTCCTCGAGCACCACGCCCTTATCCATAAAGACCACGCGGTCGGACACGGTTCGGGCAAAGGCCATCTCGTGCGTGACGACGACCATGGTCATGCCGTCGGCCGCGAGCTTGCGCATGACCTCGAGCACCTCGCCCACGATCTCGGGGTCGAGTGCCGAAGTCGGCTCGTCGAACAGCATGATCTGCGGATTCATGCACAGGGCGCGTGCGATGGCTACGCGCTGTTTTTGACCACCGGACAGGCGGCCCACGGCGGCGTGCGCGAACTTTTCGAGTCCCACGCTCGTCAGATGCTCCATCGCAATTTTTTCAGCCTCGGCCTTGCTCATCTTTTTGAGCATGACGGGCGCAAGCGTGCAGTTGTCGAGCACGTCCATGTTGTTGAACAGGTTAAAGCCCTGGAACACCATGCCGATGTCCTCGCGGAGTTTATTGATATTGCAGCGCTCGGCCGTAAGGTCCTGGCCGTGGAACCAGATGTGGCCCGCGTCCGGGGTCTCGAGCAGATTGAGGCAGCGCAGGAAGGTCGACTTGCCCGAGCCCGAGGCGCCGATAATGGTGACGACCTCGCCGGGGTTAACGGACAGGTCGATGCCCTTGAGTACCTCGAGCGAGCCGAAGCTCTTGCGCAGGCCCTCAACGCGGATGAGCGGCTCATTGGTCTGTGCGGCGGCCGCAACGCCGGTAGTGGCGGTATCTGCCATGATGATTCTCCTCGTCTTAAGCCTAGTTAGAGCTGGGCAGCGTGGCCGGAGCCTCGGCACCGAGCTTTTTGCCAAAGGCTTCGAGCAGGCGGCTCGCCACGAGCGTCAGGATCAGGTAGACCACGAGCGCCACGCAGTAGACCTCCATCTGGCGGTAGTACACGCCGGCGACCGTGGTAGTAGCGTACATAAGGTCGAACACGCCGATGACCGAGAGCACCGACGAATCCTTGATGTTGATGATGAGCTCGTTGGTGAGCGCCGGAATCGCATTTTTAATGCCCTGGGGGAACACGACTTTGCGCATGGCCTGCCACTGCGACAGGCCCAGCGATCGCGCCGCCTCGGCTTGGCCGGGATCGATGGACTCGATGCCGCCGCGCAGGACCTCCATCATGTAGGCGGTGGAGTTAAGCGAGATGGTGACGAGGCCGGCGGTAAAGGTGCTCCAGATCTGGTTGGCCTGGGCGGTCTCGAAGCCCATGCCGCGCAGAACGGTAAAGCCCGCGTAATAGATAAGCAGGCCCTGGACCATCATGGGCGTGCCGCGCACAATGGTGGAGTAGACGGTCGCGAAGCCGCGGCCGATACTCTTAAAGAAACGCACCAAGTCGTTGTCCACGCGGTCGAACGTCTGAATGCGCAAAAACACAAAGAGCAGTGCCAGGAAGAAGGCGATGACGGTGCCGAAGGTGGCAAGCGCGATGGTGATTTCGATGCCGCGGATGAAGAAGTCGCCGCTCTTGTAGGTCATGTAGACCAGGCTCGACAAAAAGTCGCTGGGGTTGGAATCCGAGACAATGCTCACCTGCACCAGGTCGATAAACGACATGATGCAGCGGTCCACGAAAAAGATCGCTGCGATGGCGACCACAACATAGCTACCCAGGCGCGCGCCGCGGCGGAAACGCTCGGAGGCGAACGGCGACTTTTCGCGATAGTCGTTCCAGTGCATGAGCTTGGTGACGAGTGCCGCCGCCGACACGACGACCCAGGCCCACAGGATCGCCCAAAGGCAGTCCTGGAAGATGCCAGTGGGCGCCAAAAAGCTCAGCGGCGTGGGGTTGCGCTGGCTAAACGCCAGGCCAAGCGCCGCGATGACGCTCGTGCCCAGGTATACGTAACGGTGATCGGCCTTGATAAAGGAGGCCAGGCGATTGACGGTTTTCATGCTGCCTCCCTATGCCGGCTGACGGTCGAGGCACGCGTCCCACATTTGGTCGCGCTCCTCTTGGCTAATGCCCTTGAGTGTCTTGTCGATGAGCTTAAGCAGTTTGTCCGAGCCCTTGCGGCAGCCGACGTTTGCCGCGACCTCCTGCTTAAAGCCCTCGCCTTCGGCAAAATGAATGGGAACGATGCCCGGGTTTTGAGCCATATAGCCCTTCTCGTTCTCGGTGTTGTAGGTCACGGCGTCGCAGGTGCCCTGCAGCAGGTTCGAGAACACCGTGGGGACGGAGTCGACCGGGTTTTTGTGCACAACGCCCGGGATCTCGTCGATGACGGTGTCGAGCATGGTGTCCTTTTGGCCGAGCACCGTGGCACCGCTAAAGTCGCTAAGCTTGGTGGCGTTTTGGTAGGGCGAGCCCTCTTTTACGAATAGGCCAAAGTAGCCAATGAAGTACGGGTCGGAGAAGCCGACCGACTCTTCGCGCTCGGGCGTGGCGCTCATGCCGGCGATGATGAGGTCGATTTGGCCGTTGTTGAGCGAATCGATAAGGCCCGAAAAGCTCTGCTTGACGGCAACGGGCTCGCCACCGAGGGCCTTGCAGACGATCTTGGCGATCTGCACGTCGTAGCCATCGGCATAGGCGCCCTGCACGTTGTCGATGGGGATGGTGTACTCGCTGGCTTCGGAAACCTGCCAGTTGTACGGGGCGTAGGCCGCCTCCATGCCAATGCGGATCTTATCCTTGCCGATAACGGAATCGGACAGGTCGTCGCGACCGCCACCCGTCGTGGGCTGAACTACTTCCAGCGTGGAGGGGCGCTGGCAACCGGCAAGTGCGCCGGCGACGACAGTAGCGCTCGCAGCGAGAGCGCTACCCAAAAAGATGCGACGGCTGCATATCGGCTGCGGATGCGCGTCGCGTTGATGGGGAGAATGCATAATCTGCCTTCCCTGTTGAATCGTATGCTGACGACTTAACAGGATACCGCTCAGCGCTACCTCCAGCAAATGCATATATAAATGCATATATGCAAGTTTACGAACTGAAAACGATTGATAGTCGTTGGAGACGTTCTTAAACGACTAGTCAAACAAGAACGTCCCCAACGACTAGTCCCAGGTATGCAGCCTGTTAAAGCAGAGTAACGCTAAAGCTGCGAACATCCGTCTCGCCGGGAGCCAAGGTGATGGTGTTGACCTTGTGCTCAAAGACGTCGTCCTCGGTGTCCATGGTGGTGTGACCGGTCCAGGGCTCGAGCGCCACAAACGGGGCGTCGTTGGCGGCAGACCACACGCCAATGTACTTAAAGCCCTCAAAGTCGATCTTGACGCCGTGGCCCGACTTGCGGCCGCGCAGCGTGAGCGTGGAGCCCGGGGTATCGGTGAACATGATGGCGTCGTTATCGAAGCTGCGGTGCGTGATGGGCAGCACGTCCGAGTTATCGGGAGCCTTGTAACTGCCCTCGAACGTCATAAGACCGTCGGGCGTGATGATGGGAGCCTCATTAGTCCAAGCCTCGGTAAACGCCAGCTCGTAATCCTCGAATGCCTCGTCCTCGGCACCGGGAGCCGGTACGTTAAACGCGGGGTGGCCGCCCACCGAGAACGGCAGGTCCACGTCGCCGGTATTGGTGACGGCAAAGGTCTGGGTAAGTGTGGCGTCACCAGTCAGGGCATAGGTCATGTTGAGCTTAAAGTGGAACGGGAACGCCTTGAGCGACTCGGGCGTGTCGGTGATCTCGTACGTTACCGAGGAGCCGTCCTCCGAAACCTCGACCAGCTTGTGTTCGACGATGCGCGCGAGTCCGTGGCGCGGCATCTCGCAGGTGCCGGCCGCAGACGTCGCCGTGTTGTTGCGCAGCGAGCCCACAATGGGGAACAGGATGGGCGCATGCTTGCCCCAAAAGGCGGGGTCGCCCTGCCACAGATACTCGTTGCCGTTGAGGGCAAGGCTCGTGAGCTGGGCACCCATGGAATCGATGGCCGCGGTGAGGCCGCCGCGCTTGATGGTAGTGACAGTAGACATGCTACTTCCTCCAAAAGTAAACAATAGTGTCGAGGGCTATTGTCCCACTCTTGGCGGCGGGACGGGACGGCAGGCGATTATTGAGTAGCCATAGCGGAATGAGCGGCGAGTGCCTACTGGGTATCCACGTAAAGGTCGAACCTGCCCTGCGGTGTGGTGTCGACCGTGTCGGGCGCCTGTGAGTTAAAGCTCACGGGGACCATGCGCTTTGAGGCACGGAAGCGCGTGCCGTCGGTGGCGACGGGCGGTTCATCGACGGTGAGCTCGTAGTCGCCGGGCTTAAGTTCGATGCCGTCACCAGCGGAATTGACGTATTGATACTCGTCAATCGTCTGCCCTTTGAGCGTACGCCCCACGATGTGGATGAGCATTTGGCTGTCGCCACGCGCGGTGTCCCACGTCGCGCCGTCCTTGACCTCGACCGACACATGTACCGAGCGCGTGCGGCCGAGCGATTGCTCGATAGACATCTCGACCTTGGCGGCGTCTTTTCGCTGTTGTTCAACATGGCTCCAGACGTTTCCAATTACCGAGCATGCGATAACGCCGGCCATGAAGGCGATAAGGATGGGGCCGAGCGGAGAACGGCGGCCCGCGTCTTCCTCACGAGCCAGGTCGGGGCGATGTGTGGGCGCAGGCGCCTGGGCGCCTTGCGCGGGCACGTCGAGAATGCTGAAGGATGCCGTGCTGTCGGGGTCGATGGTGTGACGCGGCTGCGGGATCTTTGCCGGCGAGATGGACATGTCGGCTGGCTCGCCGAGCGTGGCCGTAGCGTCGGCCTTGGCCTCGTCTGCCTCGGCCTGGGCCCAAGCTTGTTCGAAGGTCAGGGGCTCGACGGGGTCGAGGGCGGCGTCCGAATCGGCGGCGACGTCGTTGCCGGTCTCGTCCTCGTCGCTCGACACGTCACGCGGCATGGGCTCGTCCCACTCCTCGTCCGGAGCCTCACCCTCGCTATACCACCATTCAAAGTTATCGATATCCATACGGGGCGCCCCTTAGGCCTCGCAAATAAACACTCGCTAGTCTTATACCCCCAGACGGCACGGCAGCTCGCCGGCACAGATAGGAAAACCATCACAACATTCGACGTTTTTCCTCGATTTCGAGATTTTCGCCGAATGTTGTGACGGTTTGGGCGACCGGCCGGCAGCGCAATGTGACAAAGAGACTGTCCCTTTGTCACATTCTGCTAGAGTTGCAGGGATTGAATCTCGCTTATTCATGCGACATTGGAGTGACAACCTTGACCGCCGCAACCACGCCTAAAAGTAAGTCAACCGCCGCCGCGCTCTCCCCTGCGCGCACCAAGCTCTGCCTGGCGCTGCTCGTGCTGTTGGGATTCTCGCTCGGCTGCTCCGAGTTCGTGGTCATCGGCATCGAAAGCGACTTGGCAACGGAACTCGGCGTATCGCTTGCCACCGCAGGCCAACTTATTAGCGTGTTTGCGCTTGTCTACGCCATCGCGACGCCAGTGCTTGCGCTCAGCACGGGGCGTTTTCGCCGCTACCAGCTGCTCGTGTGCTACAGCATCGTCTTTGTGCTCGGCAATTTGGTTATGGCGCTGGCGCCCAACTTTCAAGTGCTGTTTATCTCGCGTATTGTCCTGGGCTCCGTCTCGGGTGCGCTGCTCGCCGTGGGCGTAACGTACATCCCTGAGCTGCTGTCCCCGCAGCAGACCTCACTCGCCATCTCGGTAGTGTACGGCGCGTTTTCCGTGGCAATGGTCTTTGTCACTTCGATCGGCAAGTTTGTGGCCGACACGCTCGACTGGCACGTGGCCATGTACGGCACGCTGACCTTTGCCGTTCTGATCTGCGGAGCGCTCGTGGCGTTTATGCCGCGCGCTGGGCAAACCGACGAGCCCGCCACTTTTCGCGAACAGGCGGGTCTACTACGCGAGCCGAGCATCATCACCGGCATGCTCATCTTTTTGTTTGGCGTGGGGTCGGTCTACGTTTTTTACGGCTACGTGACGCCTTATCTTGAGCAGGTGCTGGGCATGGGCACGGTCGAAGCCAGTACCACGCTCATGGCCTACGGCGTGTTCTGCCTGATCTCGAACATCCTGGGCGGATGGATCGATGCGCGCTTTGGCATGAAGGCGCTACTCGTGACGTTTGTGCTGCAGGCTGCAGCGTTACTCGGACTGTTTGCTGTGGGCGGCACCATGCCGCTCGCGCTGGTCTTTGTCTTTATCCTGGCGCTGCTCATGTACCTGTTCTCGGTGTCGTGCATCACGCACTTTATGGACGTGGCACGCAGCCGCCATCCCAAGTCGATGGTACTCGCAAGTTCGGTTGAGCCCATGGCGTTTAACGTCGGCATCTCGTTTGGCACCGCAGTGGGCGGCGCCGTGGTAAGCAGCGTTGGCATTGCATATGTAGGCGCGGTCGGTGCCGTGTTCTCGCTTGTGGCCTGGGCGCTCACGCTGGTGACGATTAAGTTGGCTCGCTGGGAACGCAAGAGGACGATGGCGCAGGCGTAGATGCGATACTCGAGCTCGATGATGGCGATCGAAAGGAAACCGCATATGCAACGTGTACTGTTTATCTGCCATGGGAACATCTGTCGCTCGACGATGGCTGAGTCCGTGTTTACCGAGCTGGTGCGGCGCGCCGGGCGCGCGGGCGAGTTTGTCATTGACTCCGCTGCGACCTCAACTGAGGAGATCGGCAACCCGCCGCATCATGGCACGGTCGCCAAGCTGCGTGAAGTCGGGATTCCCGTCGTTGCGCACCGTGCCCGCCAGGTGCGTCGCGCGGAGTATGGCGACTGGGACCACATTGTCTATATGGACGACGAGAACGCCCGCGGCCTGTACCGAATTTTTGGGAAGGACCCCGATGGCAAGATCTCGCGCCTGCTCGATTGGACCGATCGCCCTGGCGACGTGGCCGACCCCTGGTACACCGGCAATTTCGACGCCACCTACCGCGATGTACTCGCCGGTTGCACCGCTATGCTCGAGCAGCTGTAGGCGCTCGGGCGGCGCGGGCGCACGGGCCACGACATCGGCATAAAACGAGCGTGGACAATCTCCCACTTTGAGCGCGAAACGGCGCTCTAAACGGGAGAAAATCCACGCTCGTTATCTCGGTGGGAGAAAATCCACACTCATGAATGTGACAAAGGGACTGGCCCTAGACCGGCTTGACCTCCAGCTTTATCCCCTCGACACAGGAGTCGCCCAAAACATCCGAAAGGGCCCAGGTCGCATATAGCGGCAAATAGAGAACCGCTCCGTTGCGCTCAACGTTGCCTCTCGAGAAAACAATCCCGAGCCTTACGCCATATTCAGCCGTATCAAGCACATGACCGAGCGCAGCGTGCGCGTGGTAATAGGAGCCCGATTTAACCTCGATCGGAACAGCCGTCCCATCCGGTCCATCGACTACAAAGTCCACTTCACCGCGCTTTTTTGTCTGATAGTAGTAAAGCTGGCGATTTTGGGCAGCCAGCTGCTGGGCCACCACGTTTTCGTAAATGCCGCCCAGATTGGGCTCCTTGCTATCAAGATACGCCGCTTGGGCGACTCCAACGGGGTAGCGCGCCATCAACATGCCCGTATCCGATTGATATAGCTTGAACTGCGATGGCCGTGCCGTCTTGAGCAGGGGCGATTTTGGCTCGGTTACGATATCGGCTTTGAGGGCAACGCCGGCATCGACAAGCCATACAAAATCTCGCTGATACTTCTCGTAGTGAGCCTTGGGGTCAATGGAATTGAGCACGAAGCGCTTGTTTTCGCCCTCGAGCATAATAGGGAGCTGATCGTAGATGCTCTGCACCTGCAGGGTTCGCCCGCTTGCATACTTGGAGATATCCCGCCGGTACTGTTCGTTGAGCTCTGACTGCAGCTGACGAACAGAGGCAAGGTCGCCCTGCGTGTCAAGGAAACACTGCACGACCTCCGGCATTCCGCCGACAACGGTATAGGTCCTGAAGTTTGCCATCATCGCGTCATGAATGTAATCAGGAATGGGCCTCTCGCTGATACACGCGTCACGTATCGTTTGGCGAGCCCCCTCGCTCACCCCGATTGCCCAGCAAAACTCCTCAAAATCGAGCGGGAACATCCTAAGCTCGTGGACATACCCCACGGGATAGGACCTGACGCCCTTGAACTGGGTCCCGAGCATTGACCCCGAAAACGCCCAGCGGCACCTCCCGTCCTCAACAAGGAACTTTGCCATCGTCATGATGTCGGGGGCCTCTTGGACCTCATCGATAAACACGAGCGTTTTGCCTGGTGCAATCGACTTTCCCGAAAGAAGCGTCACCCTGCTGATGAAATCATCGGCATCCCGCGCCTCGAGAAGAGCATCTTTTGCCTGGCGATTTTCCATGAGGTTAAGCTCGATATAGGTTGCATGGTTGGCTTTGCCAAATGCGCGAATCGAATAGCTTTTGCCAATCTGGCGAGAACCCGTAATGAATAAGGCCTTTTGCTCGGCAGACTTCAGCCAGCGCTCCAGCTCTGCAGCTATTTTCCTGCGCAGCATAGGCTCTCCCCTCAGTGTCATCAAATGAAATGCAAAGTTTTATACGCTTGATTATCGATGAAACGCAGAATTTTTAGAACCTAAAATCGGATGAAATGCAGAGATTTGAGATTACAAGCATAATAGAAGGGGCACCACCGGCGAATGTGACAAAAGAACTGTCCCTTTGTCACATTGCGCTCGACTACTCGTCGACGATCTCGGCAAGCCAGACGTTCAGCGTATCGACCTCGGGACAGCAGAACTTTGCCGTACCAGGCTCGTTGCCGGGCACGGTTCCGCCATAGCGCAAGATATCGATATAGGGAAAGCCCACATGGCAGGCCATGGCGCACATCTTGCCGCGATCTCGGTCGAAGTCAAAAACGTCGCCCGGCTTGTGCCCGTGATGGCAGCGGCATGTGCCCAACTGGTCCACGCAACTCACGCGGATACGTGGACGCTTTCCACGCGGCGCGCCGAGCGGCTTGCCCCCGCCCACAGGCCTGGCGCCGTTCTCGCCAGCGTTACTCATGGTCGATCACATCCAGGCAGGCCTCGATGGGAAGGCCGGCCGACTTGTCCTCTTGGTCGGCATTGCGCTCGATAAGCTCCGCTACCACGCGCATGGCATCGCTCGTCGCGCGCTGAAGGCTCCAACCGGCCATAACGCGGCCGACGAGCACCGCCGAGAACGTGTCGCCCGTGCCCGGGAAATAAACCGGAATGAGCTCAAAGGGAATCGTAAAGTACTCCCCCGCCACATGGTCGTAACCGATAACCGCGTTCGTGCCATTGACCACGGCGCTCGTAATGACCACCGACTTGGCACCCAGCTCGCGCACGGCGTCCACAAGGGCGCGGGCCTCGTCGGGCGTGATTTGCTCGGCGATAGGCGTATCGGTGAGCAGGCATGCCTCGGTATAGTTGGGCACCGCGTAGTCTGCGCACTCCAGCAGATGCCGCATAAGGCCAATCGTGGACTCGGGCACGCCCGCATAGAGCTTGCCGTTGTCGCCCATGATGGGGTCGACGAACACCTTGGTACCCTTTTGCGCGCGACGGTGGCAGAAGTCCGAAATGATGCGCGTCTCTTCCTCGGTCACGATAAAGCCGGTCGAAATGGCGTCGAACTCAAAGCCGAGCTCCTCCCAGATGGCGAGGCTTTGGCGCACGTACTCCGTGGTGTCGTGGATGTAGAACTTGGGATAGTTGAGCGTATCGGACACCAGCGCCGTCGGCAGATTGTGGATACGGTAACCCATGTGCGACAGCACCGGCAGCATGGCGGAAAGCGCGACCTTGCCGTAGCCGCACATATCGTTGATCAGCAGCAGCTGAGTGTTCTTCATGAGTGTCCCCCTTGGTTCGGGCGCGGCGCGGCAGCGCCACAGTGCGACTAAGTGTAGCGCAGGAGGCGTCGTGAGCAGTCACTAGGGTCGCGAAGAGCGCATTGTTGCGGAAAGGTTTCGGAAATGGGAGGCAAGTCACGGCAGTAGCGGCACAGTAGCTGCCACCTATTTACTACCATTCCAAAACTATGCCGGATTACTACGATAAACCGCCAGTCTCCAACCACAACAAATTGCACTCCAGCAAAACCGCAGGTAGACAGCTTGTGATTTTCCGAAAAACAATGCCGAGGTCTGAGATTTCGAATTCATCGTAGTAATCCGGCATAGTTTTGGGCAAAGCAGCTTCGGAAGGGTGCCACCGCAGCCCAAAATGATCCGTTATCCTCCGTCCCCCACGGATCACTCAAATGCCAACCCAGGCAGCGCTGCAGATTGAGGACGGACAGCGAAAGCGTTCCTAAGCGAGCAAGGTGGCGTGAAAGAGGAGGGCATAGGCCTTGTGGCCATGCCCGACGATTGAACGCCAGATTGCCGCTTAGGAACGTTTGCAGCGTCGAGCGGTTACGGCGTTTGGCAAAACGCCGTAACTTAATAAGTTTGGTACCTTGACATTGGTTTCTCATGCTCCTAGATTGGTTAGGCACAAAACAATTCCACTACCTAACTAAAGAAAGGAGCAACACTAATTCATGTGCAATGAACCTCTTAACCTTTGTTCGCACGAGCCCGACGGCGACCCGTCACAGCCGGCGGATGCACCCGAAGCGGTTAGCTCAGAAGACAAGCTTGCCAAGCGCATCCTCAATGGCCTGGGCTTTTGCGGCCATTACATGCATTTTCATGGCGGAGGCGTGTCCGGCAAGGCGCCCATCATCTGCCTGCTGGCCAAGCAACCCGGCGGCGAGATGTCGCAGCAAGAACTCGGCATGCACTTTGACCTCAAGCCGGGGTCGCTTTCCGAGATCCTGTCCAAGCTCGAGCTCAACGGCCTCATCGAGCGCAGCCGTAACCCCAAGGATCGACGGCAGCTCACCATTCGCCTGACCGAAACCGGCCGGGAAAACGCCCGCATCGACCAGGCAGCCCGCATTCGCTTTAGAGAGCAGGCCTTTGGTGCCCTCACCCACGACGAGCGCGAGCAGCTCGCCGAAATGCTCGAGAAAATCCGTGTAACCTGGGAGGAACTGGATGATTAAAACCCTCATGGGCAGCATCCGCGACTATATAAAAGTCACCGTTGCCACGCCGTTGCTCGTGCTTGGCGAGGTGCTCTGCGAGATGCTGATTCCATTTATCACCGCCAACCTGATCGACGCCATCAAAGATGGCACCACCGTAGCCGAGATGCTTCCCACCGCGGGCTTTTTGGTGCTCATCGCGCTGACGTCGCTTGCTTTTGGCGCCGCTGCCGGCGTCACCTGCAGCCATGCGAGTTGCGGCTTCGCTAAGAACCTGCGTCACGACCTGTTCTACAAGATCCAGACGTTCAGCTTTGCCAACATCGATGAGTTCTCGAGCTCCTCGCTCGTCACGCGCCTGACCACCGATATCAACAACGTGCAGCAGGCCTTTATGATGATCATCCGTATCGCCGTGCGCGCGCCGCTGGTATTGATCTTCGCCTTTACCATGGCATTTATCATGGGCGGCAGCGTCGCCATGGTCTACCTGGTCATCATTCCGCTGCTGGGCTTTGGGCTGTTCTTTATCATCTTTAAGGTGCGTCCCATCTTCTCGCGCGTGTTCCACAAGTACGACGCCCTTAACGAGTCCGTCGAGGAAAACGTCACCGGCATGCGCGTGGTCAAGAGCTACGTGCGCGAAGACTTTGAGAAGGAGAAGTTCGCGACCGCCGCACGCGACGTCCAGATGGACTTCACCCGCGCCGAGAAGCTGCTTGCCTTTAACAACCCCATGATGAACATCTGCGTCAACGGCGCGTTTGTCGTCATCATCTACCTGGGCTCCAAGCTCATCATCACGAGCCAGGGCACGCTGTTCGACGTGGGCCAGCTCTCCTCGATCTTTACCTATGGCTTCCAAATCCTCATGAGCCTGATGCAGCTATCGATGATCTTTGTCATGGTGACCATGGCCGACGAATCGGCGCACCGCATCACCGAGGTGCTGGCCGCCGAGCCCACGATCGCCGATCCCGCCGAGCCCGTGCTCGAGGTCGCCGATGGCTCCATCGACTTTGACCACGTGAGCTTTAAGTATTCCGCGCATGCGAAGCGCCAGGCGCTCGACGATATCGACCTGCACATTAAGAGCGGCGAGACCATCGGCATCATCGGCGGCACCGGCTCGGCCAAGTCCACGCTCGTAAACCTCATCGCCCGCCTGTACGACGCCACCGAGGGTACCGTGCGCGTGGGCGGCGTGGATGTACGCGACTACGACTTGGACGCCCTGCGCCACCAGGTGGCCATGGTGCTGCAGAAAAACGTGCTGTTTAGCGGCACGATTGCCGAGAACCTGCGTTGGGGCGACCCGAACGCCACCGACGAAGAGGTCCGCGAGGCCGCGCATCTGGCCTGCGCCGACGAGTTTGTCGACGGCTTCCCCAAGGGCTATGACACCTGGATCGAACAGGGCGGCTCCAATGTTTCCGGCGGTCAGAAGCAGCGCCTGTGCATTGCGCGTGCCCTGCTGCGTCGCCCCAAGATCTTGATCCTGGACGACTCCACGAGCGCCGTCGACACCAAGACCGACGCCAAGATTCGCGCAGGGCTGGCAAGCTATCTGCCCAACACGACCAAGCTCATCATCGCCCAGCGCATTAGCTCCGTGCAGGACGCAGACCGCATCATCGTCATGGAGGGCGGCCGCATCGCGCAGATCGGTAACCACGACGAGCTGCTCAAGACGAGCGAGATCTACCGCGAGACCTTTACCTCGCAGAACAAGATGTCTGCCGAGGGCGAAGAGGCCGTCGAGGCCGACACCGAGGCATCCGTAACGCAAGCTCAGACCCAGGAAGGAGGCGAGGCACATGAGTAAGGCAACGACCGCCGAGCGCGCGCTCAACCGCAAGGGCGGCACCATATCGCGCCTCATCAAGACGCTCTTTGGCTTTTACCCCGTGCTTTTGCCCCTCGTCGTCGCCGGCGTGGTGCTCTGCGCCATCATCAACTCCATCGGCGCGACCTTCCTTCAGAGCGCCCTGCAGATTATTAGCGAATCGTGGCAGTCGGGCGATTGGGGAGCCGCGCAGCCCAAGATCGCACAGCTCGTGACCACCCTCGCCTGCATCTACGGCATCGGCATCCTGTCCTCGCTCTTCTGGAACCGCGCCATGGCCATCGTCACGCAGGGCTCGCTGGAGAAGCTGCGCGAGAAGATGTTCAACCGCATGCAGGACCTGCCGATCCGCTACTTCGACACGCACCAGCGCGGCGACATCATGAGCCACTACACCAATGACATCGACACGCTGCGCCAGATGATCAGCCAGTCGCTGCCCAACCTGCTCATGACGGTCATCGTCATCGTCACGGTGTTCTTTATCATGCTGTACTACAGCGTGTGGATGTGCTTGGTCATTATTGCCGGCGTCGCCTTTATGACCTTTATGACCAAGCTGCTCGGCTCCAACTCCGCGCGCTTCTTTATTGCGCAGCAGACCGAGCTCGGCGTTGTCGAGGGCCATATCGAGGAAGTCATGAACGGCCAGAAGGTCGTCAAGGCATTCTGCCACGAGTCTGCCGCCGAGGCCGATTTTGACGAGCGCAACGAAAAGCTCTTCGAGGTCTCGCAGAAGGCCAACATGTACGCCAACATCCTCATGCCCATCCTTATGAACCTGGGAAACCTGCTCTACGTGCTGGTCGCACTGGCAGGCGGCATTTTCCTGGCGCTGGGCGTGCCCAACCTGAGCATCTCGGGCATGGCGCTGTCCATCGCCGTCGTGGTGCCGTTCCTCAACATGACCAAGCAGTTCTGCGGACAGATCGGCCAGATCTCGCAGCAGATCAACGCC
>DBFOIV010000039.1:0-8582 GCA_048489175.1 Collinsella sp.
TGCGTCGTCGTTATTTCGTTTTCTTGCTGTTGATCAGACACAGTGTTTGCTCAACTTTCTTTTCAAGCCCTGTGATCACATGCTCCCTGCATAAACCTTCAGGGCGGCTAAACAGTCTAGCTCCGTCAAATACCGACGGACATCATTGATCTGTATCGAGATATTTGCGTCATATACGCAGCGTTAGTGTAACACAACCGCAACCACCTGCAACTTAGTCATTGGACGTTCTTAAACGCCCAGTCATCAGGGACACTCCTCCTCAAAAGCGCCTTGAAATGTCGCGCCAGAGGAGTGAAGCCGTGGCACCCGGAATAGCCGCGCCACGAATCGCGCCCATCTACTACGTTTGCCCCCGAGCCCCTGACCATACCCTTGTTTTTTCAAAAACAACGAGTCTGCTACCTGCGGTTTTAATATCGTACTTTTCGGCATGGTTCGGGATATGCGTCCAAACGTAGGAGATGAGCCCAATTCGTGGCGGACGGTATCCCGCCACCCCTCCGCGAGACAAAAATGATCCATTTTCCTCCGTCCCCAAGGGACAATTTTCAAAACTACGCCGGATTACGGGGCCAGAATGCTGCAAGCCAACCATACCCTTCATTCTCAAGAAACAATAAGCCATCTACCTGCGGGTTTAATATTGCTATTGGCACCATGCTCGCCAGTTGGCGATTCAGCCCCGTAAACCGGTATAGTTGCGATTTGGTAGCATTTCCCAGCAAACCAAATAGTCTTACCAAACGCAAAAAGCCCGACCTCCGTGGGAGATCGGGCTTTCAAGGCTCAGTTAAACCAAGTCTGTACGGTCAAATGACTCGCAGATTACATCTGCTCGGGCGCAGAAACGCCAACGAGGGTGAGCACCAGAGCGAGCGTTACGCGGACGGCGTCGCAAGCGGCCAGACGGGCGCGCGAAAGCTCGGGGTCGACGGGACGACCCTCGCTCGGCAGAACCTGGCAGGCAGCGTAGAAGCTGTGGAAGTCGCCGGCAAGCTCCTCGGCAAAGTGCGTCAGACGGAACGGGGCGCGGTCGCGAGCGCAGCTGGCGATGAGGTCGGTGAGCTCGTTGAGCTTACGCGAAAGGGCGAGCTCGGTCGGGTCGGTCAGCAGCGAGTAATCGACGTTCTCACCGATGGCCTTGGCGGCAACGGCCTTCATGCCCATCTCGTCGGCCTGCTCGGGCGTAACGTCGGCGGCACGGCGCAGGATGGAGCACACGCGGGCGTGAGCATACTGCACGTAATAGACCGGGTTGGAGTTGTCGCGCTTCTTAACGGCCTCGATATCGAAGTCGACCATCTGGTTGGAGCTCTTGGAGATGAGCGTGTAGCGAGCGGCATCGGAGCCGACCTCGTCGACGAGCTCCTGCAGGGTCACCATGGTGCCCTTGCGCTTGGACATACGGACGGGCTTGCCGTTGCGCAGCAGGTTGACGAGCTGGCCCAGCAGAACCTCAAACTTGCCGGGGTAACCCAGAGCGTCGCAGACGCAGCGGACGCGCTCGATGTAGCCGTGGTGGTCGGCGCCCCAGATGTCGATGACGTGGTCGACGCGCTGGAACTTATCCCAGTGATAGGCAACGTCGGAGGCGAAGTAGGTGTACTCGCCGTCGGACTTGATCAGGACGCGGTCCTTGTCATCGCCCAGGTCGGTGGAGCGGAACCACAGGGCGCCGTCCTTGGTATAGAGGTAGCCCATCTTGTCGAGCTTCTCAAAAGCGCGGTCGACGGCGGAGGTGCCGGCGGTCTCACCCTCGGTGTCCTTCACGTACAGCGAACGCTCGGAGTACCAACGATCGAAGTCGCAATTGACGGCGTGGCAGAGGTCGCGCATGTTGTCGACCATCTTTACGTAGCCGCGCTCGCGGAAGCTCTCCATGCGCTCCTGAGGATCGGCGTCGACCCACTTATCGCCGTCGGTGCGCCAGAACTCGGCAGCCTCGTCGATGATGTAGTCGCCGCCGTAGGAGTCCTTGCCCAGAGTCTCGGCAAAGTTGTCCTGATACGGATGGGTCTCGGGGTGCTCGTCGTTCTCGTCGGCAACAAAGGCGTCGCGGTCGGCGATCAGCAGCTTGTGAGCCTCGTCGATATCCACGCCCTGCTTGGCGATGATGTCGGCAAGCTGCATATAGCGCGTGCTGATGGAGTTGCCGAAGGTGTTCATCTGAGAGCCGTGGTCGTTGATGTAGAACTCACGCTGGATGTCGTAACCGGCGTGGTCCATGACGCGGCAGAGCGAGTCGCCCAGCGCGGCCCAGCGGCCGTGGCCAATGTGCATGGGGCCGACGGGGTTGGCGGAAACGAACTCGACCTGGGTCTTCAGGCCACCACCGACGTTGGACTTAGCGAAGTCCATACCCTTCTCGCGAGCCTCGCCAAAGATGGCATTCTTGACGGCGACGGAGAGGTAGAAGTTGATGAAGCCAGGGCCGGCGATCTCGACCTTCTCGATCGCGGGGTCCTCGGGCATGTGGGCAACGACAGCCTCGGCGATCTTGCGCGGGGCACAGTGAGCCAGCTTGGCGGACTTCAGGGCAATGGTGGAGGTCCACTCGCCATGAGAAGTGTCAGCCGGTCGCTCGATGGCGCAATCGTCAAGTTCAAATGCGGAAAGGTCGCCGGCCTCCTGGGCCGCAGCAAGCGCAGCGCGTACCAGCTCTTCAATCTTCTCGGGCATAGGTCCTCCTTGTGTTAAAGCCCCCGAGCTCTTGGTCACTCGTAGGGCAAAAGCCAGAGTTTGTAGCACTCTATCACAAGCGGTAGCTACTGTCGCAGGGTAAAGCTAATAGATATTGCATATGCACAAAAATGACTACAGCTTGTATGGAGTCACTCAAAGATGCCGGTCTGCCTGCAGATTATGCAGGCGTTGAAAATGCATAAAGGTGTGAATGAGCTGCGTCTGTTATCGAATACTCTTACCTATCGGAGTTGTGTGCTTTTCCTGCATAAAGTAAGGGTTTGCGCACGTCAGCGTGTTATTCTAGTCATACGTAAATTCGTATAAGTTGGAGGTAGCATGTTCTCAATCGGTCAACACGTCATTCATCCGGGCCAGGGAGTCTGCACCGTCGTCGGTTTTAGGGACGACACGCCGCAGCCCATGCTGCTGCTCGAGACCAAGCAGGGACATGCGCAGACGATCCTCATGTACCCCGTGGCGCAGGCCGACCGTTTGCACGCCGCTATCTCGCAGCAAGATGCCGAGCACCTGCTGAGCCACTATGACGAGCTGGAGTGCGACACCTTTACCGAGCGCAACAGCTCACTTGAGGAGACGCACTTTAAGCAGCAGCTCAAGCTGGGCGCGCCCGAGACGGTCCGCGTGGCAAAGACCATGATGCACCGCATTCGCCAGGCCGAGGAAGCTGATAAAAAGCCCAGCTCCTACTACATGCGAGTACTCAAGGAAGCCAAGCGCCGCTCCATCGAGGAGTTCGCTGTGGCCTTGGGCGTCACCGAGGAGGACGCTGAAGCCCGCCTAGCCCAAGCCGCCCTCAACTAACCCAACCGCGCCAAAACCACCACAAAGGGGACAGGCACCTTTGTGGTGGTTTTCTTGTTCTAGTAGTATTCATTCTTATCGATACCCACGAGTACAAGGAGTCTCTTATGGCAGAGCCGCTTACCGCCGGAATCACCCGCGACCGCGCGTTCGAACTGCTCAACGAGCACAACAAGGACCCGTTCCACATCACCCATGGCGAGACGGTCGAGGGCACTATGCGCTACTTTGCGCGCGAGTTCGACCCCGAGAACGAGGAGTTTTGGGGCATCGTCGGTCTGCTGCACGACCTGGATTGGGAGGAGCATGAGGACGACCCCATGAACCACACCATCTATGCTGCCGAGATTCTTGAGGGCGAAGGTGCGTCTCCCGAGCTCATTCACGCCATCCAGACGCACACGTCCGACTTCAACACCTCGCTGCCCAAGCCCGAGCTGCAGATGGAAAAGATCCTGTTTGCCTGCGATGAGCTCACCGGCCTGATCGGCGCTGCAGTCATCATGCGCCCGAGCAAGAGCGTTATGGACTTTACGACCAAGTCGCTCAAGAAGAAGTTCAAGGACAAGCGCTTTGCCGCCGGCTGCTCGCGCGACGTGATTTCGCAGGGCGCCGAGATGTTGGGCTGGGAGCTCCCCGAGCTCTTTGACCGCACCATCGCGGCTATGCAGTCCTTCGCCCCCGACCGCGATACCTTCCAGGCCTAACCGCCCACGCCACCTATAACCACCACAAAGGGGACAGGCACCTTTGTGGTGGTTTTTCTTTGCGTGGGCGTTAGGGGCGGACCTGGCCGGTGCCTCGGAGCTTGTATTTGTAAGTGGTGAGGGCCTCGGCGGCGAAGGGGCCGCGGGCATGGAGCTTTTGGGTCGAGATGCCGATCTCGGCGCCCAGGCCAAACTCGCCGCCGTCGGTAAAGCGCGTGCTGGCGTTGGCATACACGGCCGAGGCATCGACCGCATCCAGGAAGCGCTCGCAAGCATCCGTGTCCTCGGCAACGATGGCCTCGGAGTGCATCGTGCCGTAGCGGTTGATGTGTGCGATGGCCTCGTCCTCGTTTGCCACGACCTTCACGCTCATCTCGAGCGCTAGGTACTCGCGACCCCAGTCCTCCTCAGTCGCGGCGACGTAGTCATCACCCTCGGCAAGCCCGGCATCGGCGCATGCGGCGCAGGTTGCCTCGTCGCCGTGAATGAGCACGCCGTGGTCGTGCAGCACGGCCACGACCGCGGGCAAAAACGCATCGGCCACAGCACGGTCGACCAGCAGCGACTCGGCGGCATTGCACACGCCTACGCGCTGGGTCTTGGCATTAACGATAATGTTGAGCGCCTTATCAAAGTCGGCGGATTCATGCACGTAGATGTGGCAGTTGCCCGTACCCGTCTCGATCACCGGCACGAGCGACTCGCGCACGCAGCGCTGGATCAGGCCTGCACCGCCACGTGGAATGAGTACGTCGACGATGCCGCGGAGCTTCATGAGCTCGCCGGTTGCCTCGCGATCGGTAGACTCGATCATCGACACGGCCTCGCGCGGGAAGCCCTTGGCCTCGAGCGCATCGGCCAGCAGCTCGGCGATCATGGCACACGAGTGATAGGCCAGCGAGCCGCCGCGCAGAATGCAGGCGTTGCCGGTGCGGATGCAGATGCCCGCGGCGTCGGCCGTCACGTTGGGGCGCGCCTCGTAGACCATAGCGACCAGGCCCAGCGGAACACTCACACGGGTCAGGTCCACGCCGCTTGCAAGCACGCGGTGGTCGAGCACGCGGCCCACGGGATCGGGCAGCTCGGCGAGCTTTTCCAGGCCGGCGGCCATGCCCTCGACGCGCTCAGGCGTCAGCAGCAGGCGATCGAGCAGTCCGGCCGTGGTACCCGCATCGCGCGCGGCGGACATGTCGAGCTCGTTGGCGGCGACGATGGAGTCGACACCGTTGCGCAGTGCTGCGGCCATGGCGCGCACGGCCTCCTGGCGCTGCTCATCGCTCGCCGTGGCAAGCGAGGCCGACGCTGCCTTGGCGGCAACGGCAAGATCGTGGACATACGTGGCTATATCGACCGACATGGGCGGCCCTTTCTCCTAGAAGTTTGCAACCATGGTAGCCGATTTGCGCATGACCCCGCCCGCGGCGGTAGAATTGGTCAACCCGAAACACCGCAACGAACGGAAGACTCACATGGCCCTCATCGCTTCGTACCACGTCCCCGGCCTTTACGTCGAGGACCACAGTATCGACGTCCCCCTTGACTGGCGCGGCCTGGAGCCGATGCTCCTGGCCGTCGGCAGCACCATGCGCCGCGGCGCTATGCCGGCACCAATCGCCGGCGCGCCCGAGAGCATCAAGCTCTTCTACCGCGTGGTTTGCGCGCCCGACCGCATCAACGACGATCTGCCGCTGCTCCTGTTTTTGCAGGGCGGCCCCGGCGGCGAGAGCCCGCGTCCGCTGTCGCCCACAAGCGACGGCTGGATCGAGGAGGCCGTCAAGCACTTCCGCGTGGTCCTTCCCGACCAGCGCGGCACCGGACGCAGTAGCCGCGTGGACGGACGCACGATTGCCGCCTTGGGCGATCGCGCCGAGGCAGCAGGCGCCAATGCGGCCCGCTCGCAGGCGGACTACCTCAAGCGCCACCTCGCCAGCTCCATCGTGCGCGATTTTGAGTACCTGCGCCTAGTGGGCTTTGGAGGCAAGCCGTGGGTCACGCTCGGCCAAAGCTACGGCGGTTTTTTGACGCTGAGCTACCTGTCGCTCTTCCCCGAGGGCGTGGCGGCGAGCTTTACCTGCGGCGGAATCCCCCACGTGCCGGCGAGCGCAAGCGAGGTCTACGCGCACACCTTCCCGCGCATGGCCGCCAAGACGCAGCAGTATTATGACCGCTACCCCGCTGACGTCGAGCGCGTGGCAGCCCTGGCCGATGCGCTCGAAGCCCAGAAGCCCGTGCTGCCCGACGGCTCGCCGATGACGGTCGAGCGCCTACAGCTCATGGGCAGCGACTTTGGCATGAAGCCGAGCTTTGAACGCATGCATTGGATTATCGATCACGCTTTTGTTGATGGCGACGGCACGCTGACCTGCGACGCCTCGGTATCTGACAGCTTTTTGATGCGCGCCTTCGAGCGCACCAACACGCGCACGAATCCGCTGTACTGGACGCTGCAGGAGTTCATATACGCCGACGGTGACACTATGCCCATTGGCTGGGCCGCGGCTGAAGAGAAGGCCCATCGCACCGAGTTCGACACCCTCGCGCGCCCGCTCATGTTTACCGGCGAGGCCATGTTCCCGTGGATGTTCGAGCAGATGCCCGAGCTCAAGCCCTTCAAGCCCGCCATGGACCTGCTGATGGAAGACACCAGCTGGGACAAGATCTACGACCCGCAGCGCCTGGCCTGCAACGAGGTGCCGCTCCAGGCCGCGGTGTATTTTGACGACATGTACGTCGATTCGGGCCTGCAGCTCGATACGCTCAGCCGCGTGGGCAACTCGCATGCCTGGGTGACTAACGAGTTCGAGCACGATGGCCTGCACGGCAGCGCGGTATTCAAGCACCTCTTCGACGAAGCCCTCAACCGCGGAGACCTGCGTCAGATCTTCTAACAAAGGAGTGTCCCCGCCTGCCGGCACAGACGATATGAGCAGGACATAAAAACATTGAGAGCCCCTGCTGCATGAAAGACCGCGGATTAGGCCGACAATGGTGAGTGTCTAATCCAACCGTGGCGGCCACGCCGCATTCATGGAAGGGGCTCCCATGCTCGATACTACCACCTTCATCGGCCTCGACGTCCACGCCCGCTCGATAAAGGCCGTCTCCCTCGACGTCATGACCGGGGAGGCGCGCTGCGCGACCTTCGGCTACGACGCCGGGGCAGTCGCGGAGTGGGTGCGGTCCGTGGACCCAAAGGCCAAGTGCGTGTACGAGTCCGGGGTCACGGGCTTCGACCTGCAGAAGAGGCTCTCCGGCCTGGGGGTCGACTGCGTGGTCGGCGCCGTCTCGAAGATGATCAAGCCCAGCGCGGACAGGCGCAGGAAGAACGACCGCAACGACGCCGAGTTCCTCGCCCGCATGCTGTCGGTCGGCAACGTGGTCGAGGTGTGGGTCCCCGACGACGAGTGCGAGGCCGCCCGCGACCTGACCAGGGCGCTCGAGGACGCGAGGGACGACCTCTCGCGCTCGAAGCAGCGGCTCTCCAAGTTCCTGCTCAGGCACGGGCTCGCCTTCGACGAGAGGACGCCCACCGGCCGCAGGAAGGGCAACTGGACCCGGGCGCACTGGTCCTGGATCGAGTCGATTAGGTTCGCGGAGGGGGCCGACAACGACGTGCTCGCCTACTACGTCGACGCGGTCAGGCGGGCGGCGGAGGAGAAGGCGAGGCTCGAGGGGCTCGTCGAGGCCGAGGCCCGCAAGCCCAGGTGGAGGAGGAGGGTCGACTCCCTCCGCTGCCTCAAGGGCGTAGACACCGCGTCCGCCGCCGACCTCGTGTTCGAGGCCGGCGAGTTCTCGAGGTTCAGGAATGCCCGCTCGTTCGCGGCGTGGGTCGGCCTGACGCCCTCCGAGCACTCCAGCGGGGAGAGCGACCGCAGGGGCGCGATCACCAAGGCTGGCAACAAGCACCTGAGGAAGGCGCTGGTCGAGGCCGCGTGGCACTACCCGACGTGCTCGGGGCGGCCGAAGGGCCTCGCCAAGGGCCAGGCCCCGGACCGGGTCGCCCGCAGGCATGCCGCCAAGGGCGTGCGGAGGCTGGTCGAGAGGCGGGAGTCGCTGCTCGCGCGCGGGGTCCACGGCAACAAGGCGAACGTGGCCACGGCGCGCGAGCTCGCCTGCTGGGTATGGGCGGTCGGCCTCATGGCCGAGGAGGCGTAGGGGGCGGTCCCCCGCACATAAGCCGATCACCCCGGAAGCGGTTCGATCCGAAGCCGTTGAGGCGAACCTCAGGTCCCTTTTCTGCGAGCGCCCAGGGCGCCACACGCGTGCACAGACTGTCGGTTCGACGTAGAAGCCTCAGCCGTAGCAACGGATTGCCCAGCGAGAGATCGCCGCGGGCGGATATTAAACTGCAAAGACGAGCGTCGG
>DBFOIV010000040.1:0-2818 GCA_048489175.1 Collinsella sp.
CTACTCTGCTGGTGGTGGCGTGTATCGCTATACGCTCGGCGATGCAGAGGCGACGCAGATTTATGATGCGGCTGGCCATTACCAGTACTGTGACTCTCCGGTCATTGCCGATGCATCTGGCAACCTGTACTACATCAATGATTCGGGTACTTTGTTCAAGCTGGGGGCTGTTGAGTCTTGGACGGTTGCCTTTAATTCCAATGGCGGGTCTGCTTGCGACACTAAGTTTGTTGCTACGGCCGACGGCAAGCTGGTCAAGCCGGCCGATCCGACGCGCGATGGCTACACTTTCGGCGGTTGGTTCACCGATGAGGCTTGCACGCAGGCGTATGACTTCAGTACGCCAGTGACGGCCGATCTGACGCTGTATGCCAAGTGGACCAAGAATGCTGTTAACCCTGGCGGCGATGGCGGTTCTGGCACTAATGGTGGCAACGGTGGCGCTGGCAACGGTTCCGGTGCTGGCACTGACGCGGGTTCTGGCTCCGGCACGAAGGGCCAGCAGGCTGGCGGCGCTGTCGCCCCGGGTCAGAAGCCGGTGACCAAGACGACGGTGTCGACCAAGACCGAGACCAAGGAAAACAAGTCCGACAAGAAGGGCTCCGATAAGTCCGATAAGAAGGACGAGAAGAAGTCTGACAAGAAGTCTGACAAGAAGGACAGCAAGTCCGACAAGAAGTCCGATTCCAAGTCCGATGCGGGTGCTGCTTCCACGACCACTGCTAAGAAGTCCTCTAGTGCTTCCGAGCAGGAGACTGGCACCAATCCGCTCGCCATCGTCGGCGTTGCCGCCGGCGTCATCGGACTCGCCATCGTCGGCGTGTTCGTGTTCACCAAACGTCGGTAGGTGAGGGCTGTGTCCAATAAATCCAAGGACGCTGACCCCAAGCAACCAGATTCCTCGTTCATTCAGTTCGATGATGCAAAGCAACAGGGCACCGTTTCGGCGGCGTCCGCCCCTCGACGGAAGGCGCTCCTTGGCGTTCTGACTGCCGCGTGCACCATTCTGACCGTCGTCTCGCTGGGCTTTGTCCATCCCTCCGAGAGTGGCGCCTGGTCCATTGACTGGATCGTTCAGACCGTGACGGGGGAGAGCGTCGTCACCAAGGACACCAAGGCGTCTGGCTCGACTACGACTTCGGGCGAGGTCAGTTCCGAGGACTCCAAGTCATCGAATGATGCAAAAGACGAGTCCAAGGGTTCGAACGACGGCAAGGACGATTCTGAGTCTTCGGACAAGGAATCGGATAAAAGCTCGGATAGCAAGAAGTCCGATGGTCAGGACGGCAAGAAGTCTGGCGATAAATCCGCTGCCCAAAATACGGGAGCCGGTGATACTTCCAATGTGTCTGGTGGTGCTTCTTCGGGCGGTGGCCAGTCGTCTGATGGAGCCTCATCCTCTAATGGTGGAAACGCCTCCTCGGGCGGCCAGAGCGGCTCACAGGAGTCCAACTACGTAACGGTGACGGTTTCGGTCACATCGAGCGCCGTGGGCAATCCTGTGTCCTCTGGTGGCACCTTTACCTTTAACGAAGGCGCTACCGTCTACGATGCCCTGTGCGCGCTGGGCCTTTCTGTCAACGCACATGGCTCGTCGTACGGCACGTATGTCTCCGCGATTGGTGGTTTGGCCGAGAAACAGCACGGCGGCACGAGCGGCTGGATGTACTCCGTCAACGGCACAACGCCCATGACGGCCTGCAGCAACTACGTTCTCTCCAACGGCGACAACGTGGTTTGGTATTACGTGACAGGCTAGAGGCCTCGACATAGCGCGCCAGACGGGCGGTTCGGACAAACATCCGGGCCGCCCGTTTTTCATGCGTAGAGGACTGGGTCGCTGGGTCTCTCGGCAAACAAAAAACCGGTTGGAATGGGAATTCCAACCGGTTGTACATTCAAGCAAATAGTGAATCGACTACGACCGTGCGCCCTCGAGGAAGAAGCGGCGGCTGAAGTAGTTG
This sequence comes from Collinsella sp., assembly GCA_048489175.1. GTDB lineage: Bacteria > Actinomycetota > Coriobacteriia > Coriobacteriales > Coriobacteriaceae > Collinsella. The sequence goes on from DBFOIV010000040.1 coordinate 1,965, forward strand.
TACCAGGTGACGAGAAACGTTGCGATGGCCTTCATGGCCTGGTAGCCGATGCTCAAAAACGTGACGCCCACAAACATGTACAGGTCGTTGAGGCCCAGACCGATTACCGACAGGATGGTGAAGATCGTGAACTCGCGCTTGCGGCTCATGCCCTCGCGATGGTCGAACACGTACTTCATGCTGAGCCAGTAGTTAACCACGACGGACGTGGTAAACGAGACCGTCGTGCTCATCAAAAAGTCGAGGTGAAACAGCTCGACGAGCGCAATGAGCATGCCCCAGTCGATGCCAAAGGAGATAAGACCCACGACAGCAAACTTGAGGAACTGCTTGGTATGAGGTTGTGCCAGCGCCTTGCGCACGTAATCACATCCAATGCGTTGATGAATCGAGCAGGGGATACTTTAGATCTTTTGCAAGGGAAACGTAAGGTCTTTGCCAAGAACTATACGAACTCGTCAAATTTTCAAGAGCTAATCCGTAAACGTTGAAAATTTGCCCGTAAACGAGCGGCGCCCACGGACGATACTGCGCTGAGTGCGTGTCGTCCGTGGGCACCGTAATGCTGCGGGGGTGTCGAGCTACTTGGTCTCGTCGCCCTCCAGGAAGATCTTTCGGGTCACAAAGTTGTAGACCATGACAAGCGCGGTGGCGCAGATCTTGGCGATATTGGCCTCGAGCCCCAGACCGGCGTTGAGCGCCAGCACGATGCCGTCGTTGAGCACCAAACCGATCACGGACAGCACGACAAAGATGATGAACTCGCGGCGGCGGCTCATGCCTTCCTTGTGCGCAAACACGTACTTCATGCTTGCGAGGTAGTTAAAGATGAGTGAGATGATAAAGCCGCTGGT
>DBFOIV010000041.1:0-8313 GCA_048489175.1 Collinsella sp.
TCCCAGCTGGCCTCGCCGCGCCATCGTTACCGCCGGCGAGCCCTACGGCAACAAGGGCCTTCACTTTGGCCACGTCGGTGGCGTCTTTGTCCCGGCCGACTTCTTCGCCCGCTTCCTGCGCGACCGTCTGGGCCGCGAGAACGTCATCTTCACCTCGGGCACCGACTGCTATGGCTCGCCCATCATGGAGAGCTACCGCAAGCTCAAGGAGAACGAGGGCTACGACAAGTCCATCGCCGAGTATGTCGAGTCCAATCACTCCCGCCAGGCCGCGACCCTCAACAACTACAACATCAGCTGCGATATCTACGGCGGCTCGGGCCTTGAGCCGGCTGCGCAGATTCACAACGAGGTGACCGCCGAGATTATCGAGCGTCTGCACGAACAGGGCACCATCTCCAAGCGCTCCACGCTGCAGTTCTACGACGCCAAGGCCGGCACGTTCCTCAACGGCCGCCAGGTGATCGGCCGCTGCCCCATCCAGGGCTGCAAGTCCGAGAAGGCTTATGCCGACGAGTGCGACCTGGGTCACCAGTTTGAGCCCGAGGAGCTCATCGCGCCCAAAAGCCAGCTCACCGGCGAGGTGCCCGAGCTGCGCCCGGTCGACAACCTCTACTTCGACCTGCCGGCCTACCTCGACTTTATGAAAACCTATACCGCCAAGCTCGCCCAGAACCCGCAGGTTCGCTCCGTGGTCTCCAAGACCATGGAAGAGTGGCTGCTGCCGGCCCAGCTCTACATCCAGAACAAGTTCCGCGAGGCCTTCGATGCCGTCGAGGATCAGCTTCCCGAGCACACCGTGCTGGAGCCCGAGGGCAACAAGAGCAGCTTTACCGTCACCTTCCCCAGCTGGAAGGAGCGCGACGATGCCCACGCGGTGCTCGCCAACGGCGGCGTGCGCTTCCGCAGCGGCAAGGCGCTCGTACCCTTCCGCATCACCGGCAACATCGACTGGGGCGTTCCGGTGCCCGAGGTCGATGGCGTCTCCGACGTCACCTGCTGGTGCTGGCCCGAGAGCCTGTGGGCTCCCATCAGCTATACGCGCACCGTGCTCGCACGCGATGCCAAGGCCGCCGGCGTGACCGAGGGCGTCGCCGCCCAGGATGCCGCCCTCATGGGCGAGCCCGCCGCCGATTCCACGCAGGTCCCCGCGCCCACCTACCAGCACAGCTCGCTCGACTGGCGCGACTGGTGGTGCTCGGATGACGCACAGATCTACCAGTTCATTGGCCAGGACAACATCTACTTCTATTGCATCGCGCAGACCGCCATGTGGGAGGCCCTGGGTTGGAACCTCACGCAGAGCACCGTCAGCGCCTGCTACCACCTGCTCTACATGGGCAAAAAGGCAAGCTCGTCCTCGCAGACTCCTCCCCCGCCGGCAGACGACCTGCTCAACCACTACACCTGCGAGCAGATGCGCGCGCATTGGCTGTCGCTCGGCCTGTCCGAGAAGCCGGTGAGCTTTAGCCCCAAGGCATACGACACGCGCGTGACCGGCAAGGACAAGGACGGCAACGAGGTGCGCGCCTGCGACGACAAGCGCGTTATCGACCCCGCCCTTAAGGAGAGCGCGCTGCTGACCGGCGTGTTCAACCGCCTGGCCCGCAGCTGCTTCTACGGCGTCGCCGTCAAGGAGGGCGACGAGAGTCCCTATCGCAACGGTTGCATCCCCGCCGGTGCCGCTTCTGACACCGTGGTCGAAGCCGCCCAGCAGGCAGCCCTCGCCTTTGAGCAGGCCATGTACAAGTTCGAGACGCACCGAGCGCTCGCTGTGTGCGACGACTACCTGCGCGCCGCCAACAAGCGCTGGAGCGATGCCTCCAAGGCCGCCAACAAGCTCGAGGGCGAGCCGGCCAACGCCGCCATGACGCAGGCCCTCGTCGACGCCTTTACCGAGCTGCGCGTAGCGACCGTGCTCATGCACGGCATCGTGCCGGCCGGCTGCGAGCTCATCTGCGAGTACTTCGACGTTGACCCGGTCGCCTTCTTTAGCTGGGATAACATCTTTGCCTCCACGGATGAGTTTGTGGAGAGCCTGGGCGAGAAGCCCGGCGAGCACCGCGTGAAGCCGCTGCCCCCGCGCTTCGACTTCTTTAGCAAGCACGAGAGCCAGTACTAAAGCACGCCAGCAGCGGCGTGCCCGGAAAGTAGTCAATTTGGGACGGGAAGGAAAGACGGATGTCCAAGCCGCGTCGTCGTAAGCAGAAAAAGCAGGTCAAGGCCGAGCTCAAGCTCAGGCAGTTTGCTGCTACCGAGCTTTCCGACCAGCTTGCCGCCCAACACTCCGCCGCCGACCTGCCGCGCTTTATGGTCGATACGGTCGCCGGCGCCTATGCGCCCGCCGATGCCAAGCTCATGATCGAGGGCTTCGGCGCCGCGGCCACACGCCCGGTCACGCTGCGCGCCAACACGCTCAAGGCGACCGCCGAGGACATCGCTGCGGCGCTCGATGCCGCCTGCATCGCCCACCAAACCGTTACCTGGTATCCGGACGCCTTTATCCTGCCCGAGGCCCAGGTTTCAGATCTGTGGGATCTCGACATCTACCGCGACGGCAAAATCTACCTGCAGAGCCTGTCATCCATGATGCCGCCGTTGGTCCTGGGCGCCCAGGCAGGCGAGGACATCCTGGACATGTGCGCAGCCCCCGGCGGCAAGACGACGCAGATCGCCGCCCTCACCCAGGGACAGGCGCACCTCACCGCCTGTGAGATGAGCATTCCCCGCGCCGAAAAGCTCGAGTCGAACCTCCATCGCCAGGGTGCCAAAAACGTGCCCGTCATGCGCATCGACGCACGCGAGCTCGACGAGTTCTTCCGCTTTGACCGCATCCTGCTCGACGCTCCCTGCACCGGCACGGGCACCGTCATCAGTGGCAACGAGAAAAGCCTGCGCGGCCTCACCGAGCAGTTGCTGAGCAAGTGCGCCCGCTCGCAGCGAGCACTTCTGGACCGCGCCATGGGGGCCCTCAAACCGGGCGGCACGCTCGTCTATTCGACTTGTTCGATCTTGCCGCAGGAAAACGAGGACGCCCTGCAGGAGGCCCTCGACAAGCATATGGACTGCGAGCTCATCCCCCTCGACGGCACGCCAAGCGAAAGTGAAGCACGACGCACCCAGGAAGCTGGTGAGGAGCCGCGCATCGAGTCCAACGCTCTGACCGAAGCCATTGCCGCGGGTCAGGTATCGGCCATCGTCAACGGCCTGCCCGGCACGCTCACCATTCCGCCTAGCCGCGACTTTGAGGGCTTCTACATTGCCCTGATCCGAAAACGCAGCTAGCGCACGGATCCAAAACTCAACAAGCTATCTCTGTGCGCGTTTGCCCTGCTGGTCGCGATGCTGTTTAAGCGTCGCGCGCTCCTTGCGTTCGGCCCTTTTGCCCTTAATGGCCGTGACCACAAAGTAGATGACCGCGGCGGCAACGATTGCGGCCACACACAGGCCGATCGAGCCAAACATTGCTGTCAATTCCATACCGCGTCACCTCTCTTTTAAACGGGGCTTTCAAGATAGCACCTCGATACCCGCCACCACAGCTCCTTCACGTTCGCCGGCCCTTCGGTCTAACGGATGGCGCGGCGGGGAAAAATCAACTCGTCAAACGATTTAGCATTCGCAATTCCGGCTGCATCGCGCCGGCCATCATCACATAGAATCGAGCCTCCATGGATACCCTCAACGATCTAAATGAGCGCGTCGACGCCTTCGTCGGCACCAGCTCCTTCGACACGCCTGCGGCGGCAAACGACCAAGCTCCCATCGATGTGCCCGCCGAGGTGCACGAGGACATCGTCGCCTCGGTCGATTTTTCCGAGGTCGAGCTTGCAGACGAGTTCACCGAGCCCCAAATAGCCGTCACGCCCAACGGCCTGCTCCCTATGGAGCCCCTGCCCATCGACGGACGCCTGCGCAAGGCTGCCCTTCGCATGCCCGACGAGATCGAGGAGGCCAGCGGCTTCACGCTCTTTGGCCGACGCATCAAGTCGCTCATTTACACCACCGATGTCGCGGTTATCCGCAACTCCAACGCCGACGCCGTCTTTGCGGTCTACCCTTTCACGCCGCAGCCCGCCATTACGCAAGCGCTGCTGACCGTCGCCGAGTGCCCGGTCTTTGTAGGCGTGGGTGGCGGAACTACGACCGGTAAGCGCTCCGTGCAGATGGCAGCCGTCTCCGAGATGCAGGGCGCGGCGGGCTGCGTGGTCAACTCCCCCGCTACTGCCGAGATGGTCGAGCACATCACCAACATCGCCGACATCCCCGTCATCGCCACGGTCGTTCGCTGCGACGACGATGCCCACGCCAAGGTGCGCGCTGGAGCCAAGATTCTCAACATCGCCGCCGGCAAGAACACGCCCCAGGTCCTACGCGAGCTGCGCGAGCACTATCCCAACCTGCCGCTTATCGCGCCGGGCGGCAAGACGCCCGAGAGCATTCGCGAGACCATCGCCGCCGGCGCCAACGCCATCATCTGGACACCGCCTTCGGCCCAGCAGCTACAGACCGACATGATGCAGCGTTATCGCAAGATGAAGGAAGACGCCACACCTGTCATCTCGCGCGACGACGTGCCCATTATCGACCAGGTCGCCGCCGCCGAGGTCAGCCAAGTCGAGAACATGAATCCCGATGTGCCGATTCCCGACGAAGTCATCGAGCGCGTCGCTTCGATCCACGAGCGCGTCGAGGAGCATCGCGCCAACCGCGGCCTCAAGCCGTCACTGCACGGCTTTTTCTTCCGCGGAAAGAAACGCTAGCAAAACATCTTGGCCCGCCCCACAAACGTGAGGCGGGCCGTTTTCGTTTGAGCAATCATGCAGCGACGTGATGGGGCAAATTAATCCACGCGCTTGTCGCCCATAAAGAAGAGCGCCACCGTACCAGGTCCGGTATGCGAGCCAATCAGAGTACCGATGTCATTGATCTCAATCTTGCCTTTAAGCTGCGGGACCTGTTCCTCAATCAGCGCCGCAACTGCCTCGGCATCCTCGCGGCACGCCGAGTGCGACATGATGCACTTACCCGAATAATCCGCACCGTCCTGCACGTGTGCCATCATGGTCTTAGCCATCTCGGAAATCGCGCGCTTCTTAGTGCGAATCTTCTCACGTGGCGACAGCTTACCTTCGCAATCGACCGTCATAAGCGGGCAAATCTTAAGCGCCGTGCCGATGATCGCGCTCGCAGCCGAAATGCGACCGCCGCGCAGGTAGCTCGACAGATCGGTCGAGAAGAACCAGTGGTGCAGGTTGAGTTTGTGCTCCTCGATCCAGGCAGCCGTCTCGTCGAGTGAAGCCCCGCTATCGCGCACGTCGGCGGCATATTCCAGCAACAGGCCAAAGCCCGAAGACGCCGCCAGCGAATCGATGACGCGCACCTTGCCGCCCTCGGGATAGCGATCCGCAAGCATCTGCGCCGCGACGCAGGCCGATCCATACGTGCCCGAAATACCCGACGACAACGTCAGGTGCAGCACGTCTTTACCCTCGGCAACAAACGGCTCCCAAAACTCCTCGTACTCACCCACGCTCACCTGAGACGTCTTGGGCATGGCGCCCGCGGCAATCTGGGCAAAAAACTTGTCCGGCGTAATCGACTGATACAGATCGTCCGTATAGACAACATCGTCGATCTCGTAATGAAAATACGCGACAGGAATATTGCGCGAGTCAAAGAACTCCCGAGTTCGGTCGGCGGCAGATTCACAGGTCAGGACAAAATCACTCATATGAGGCTCCTTACGTATTGCTGCGCAAATTATCGCACAGTGAGCCTACATACGGTACATATGTCCACTATTTACCAAATCGAACCAAAAATAGCGAACATCTTTACCACCATCGTCTCCACCGACCCCACGCATAAATATCTGAGAAAACACCCTCTGTCGTCTCCACTCAACCGCCATATCTACCTCAACTAAATCGATTTACCAAACCGTTCAGCCGACAATTCAGCCGCTGGCGCAAAATCGAAACAAAAGCGGCGCATACTGATAAACGTTTGACGCTGTTTATCAGTTTTACCAGCCCCATCGGAAGGTGTTTCATGGTCGCATTCGATCGCAACCCGCAAGACTTCAAGTATCTGCGCCTGCTGTCGAGACAGTTCCCCACCGAACAATCCGCATTTACCGAGATTATCAACCTCTCGGCCATCCTCAACCTACCCAAGGGCACCGAGCATTTTATGAGCGACGTGCACGGCGAGTACGAAGCCTTTATGCACATCCTCAACAACTGCTCGGGCGTCGTGCGCGAGCATGTCGACGAGATTTTTGGCGACACGCTCTCCTTTGACGAAAAGGGCGAGCTGTGCACGCTCATTTACTACCCGCGCGAGAAGATTGAGCTGGTCCGCAGCCAGCGCGAGGACTCGCCAACTTGGTACAAGACGATGCTTGACCAGCTCATCATGGTCGCTCGCTCGCTTTCAAGCCGCTACACGCGCTCCAAGGTGCGTAAGGCCATCCCGCGCGACTACGCCTATATCATCGACGAGTTGTTGCACACGCACCCGGACGAGAACAACTATCGCGTGCGCTATCACGAGCGCATCGTGGAGTCCATCCTGGAGACCGCCAGCGCCGACGACTTTATCGAGTCGCTCGCTTCGCTCATCAAGCGCCTGGCCGTCGACCACCTGCACCTGGTGGGCGATATCTTCGACCGCGGCGGCGGCGCGGCCAAGATTATGGACCGCCTGCTCACCTACCATTCGCTCGACATCCAGTGGGGCAACCACGACCTGCTGTGGATGGGCGCTGCGGCCGGTGAGCCCGCCTGCATCGCCACGGTATTGCGCAACAACCTACGCTACGACAACTACGAAATTCTAGAGAACGACTACGGCATCTCGCTGCGTGAGCTTGTCGCCTTTGCCGATGCCACCTACACCGCCGGTGAGTCCATCACCCCGCTGATCAAGGCCATCAACGTGCTGCTCTTTAAGCTCGAGGGCCAGATTATCCAGCGCCACCCCGAGTTCGATATGACCGACCGCTTGTTACTCGATAAGATCGACCACGACACCGGCACGGTCACGCTCGCCGACGGCAGCATGTGGCCACTCACGACCAATGACTTCCCCACCGTCGATCCAGCGGACCCCTATACGCTCACGTCTCAGGAGCAGCACATCATCGACAAGCTCGTGTCCGAGTTTGTCACCGCCGATCACCTGCATCGCCATATCGATTTCCTCTATTCCCACGGCTCGATGTACAAAGTCGCCAACGGCAACCTGCTGTTCCATGGCTGCGTGCCGCTCAACGAAGACGGCACCTTTAGCAGCATGAACTGCCTAGGCACCTGGCACGCTGGCCGCGATTACCTTGATTTTTGCGACCACATCGCCCGCCGCGCCTGGCGCGTGGACGACCGCGACGCCCTCGACTGGATGTGGTACCTGTGGATTGGCTTTAACTCACCCGCCAGCGGACGCCTGGTGCGTACCTTTGAGCGCGCCTATATCGCCGATAAGAGCACCTGGGTCGAGCCGATGGACCCGTACTTTACGCTTACCAAGTCGCCCTCGGTCTGCGATGACATCATGCGCGAGTTTGGCGTCGCGCCCATGGCATGCTCGCCGACCGGCCACATCATCAACGGCCACACGCCCGTTAAAACCACCAAGGGCGAGCAGCCCATCCGCGCTGAGGGCAAGTTACTGGTCATCGATGGCGGCTTCTGCCGCGCTTACCATCCCAAGACGGGCATCGCCGGCTATACGCTCATCTCGAGCTCGCGCGGCTGCCGCCTCAAGTCGCACCGGGCCTTTACGACGGTTGCCGAGGCACTCACGCGCAACGTGGACATCGAGAGCGAGACCAACCGTTTTGACCAAGCAGACCGTCGCCGCATGGTGAGCGACACCGATACTGGCGCCAAGATTCGCAGCCAGATCCAGGACCTGCGCCAGCTGCTCGATGCATATAGAAACGGTGCTATCGAGGAGCACGCCTAGCACCACCCGCGGGGATTGGCTAAACTTGCTAAGTTTGTCATCCCCGCGGCGCTTCGGCGCCAGCTTAAGGCAGGTACCATGCAAAAGCTCCTTGCGCAGATCATGAAATTTGGTGTCGTCGGTGTCATTGCCACGGTTATCGACTTTGGCATTATGAATCTGCTCCACTACGGTCTGGGCCTCAACATCCTAATCGCCAACACCAGCGGCTTTATCATCTCACTCATCTTTAACTACCTCGCAAGCATGAAGTACGTGTTTGCGCACAAGGAAGGCATGAGCCGCCGCCGCGAGTTCATCATCTTTGTCGTGCTGTCCGTGATCGGTTTGGTGCTCAACGAC
>DBFOIV010000042.1:0-3529 GCA_048489175.1 Collinsella sp.
GTATGCAACGTTTTTCTGGAGGACAAACCCCATGGATCAAAGCAAGCCTTCGTTCTTTATCACGACGCCCATCTACTACGTCAACGCCGATCCGCACCTGGGCACGGCTTATTCCACCATCATCGCCGACGTTCAGGCTCGCTATCGCCGTTCCGCCGGCTATAACGTCAAGTTCCTGACCGGCATGGACGAGCACGGCGAGAAGGTCGCCGAGGCCGCGGCCAAGCACAACATGACGCCGCAGGAGTGGACCGATAGCCAGGCTCCGCACTTCAAGGAGCTTTGGAGCAAGCTCGAGATTTCCAATGATGACTTCATCCGCACCACCGAGCCGCGCCAGCACCATGCCGTGCAGTACCTGTGGGAGCGCATGAAGGAGTCCGGCTACCTGTATAAGGGCAGCTACGACGGCTGGTATTGCGTGCCTGACGAGACCTACTTTACCGATACGCAGGTCCAGAAGGGCGACGAGGAGTACGGCAGCGTCGGCCAGCACCTGTGCCCCGACTGCCACCGTCCGCTTGAGCGCGTGCAGGAGGAGTCCTACTTCTTTAAGCTTTCCGCCTTCCAGGACAAGCTGCTTAAGCTCTATGACGAGCATCCCGACTTTGTCGAGCCTGCGTTCCGCATGAACGAGGTTCGCAGCTTTGTCGAGGGCGGCCTCAACGACCTTTCCGTGAGCCGTACGAGCTTTGACTGGGGCATTCAGGTCCCGTTTGACGAGGGTCACGTGACCTACGTGTGGTTCGATGCTCTGCTCAACTATATGACGGCCGTTGGCTACGGTGTCGACACCGACGACGCGCGTGCCGAGCTGGCCTATCGCTGGCCCGCGCAGTTCCACATCGTGGGTAAGGACATCATCCGCTTCCACTGCGTCATTTGGCCCGCCATGCTCATGGCCATCGGCGAGGCCCTGCCCGAGCACGTCTTTGCCCACGGCTTCCTGACCGTGCGCAATGCCGAGACCGGCAAGGCCGAGAAGATGTCCAAGAGCCGCGGCAACGCCATCGCTCCGCAGGACGTTATCGACATGCTGGGCGTCGAGGGCTATCGCTACTACTTTATGACCGACGTCGTCCCCGGCACCGACGGTGCCATCAGCTTCGACCGCATGGAGCAGGTCTACAACGCCGACCTGGCCAACAGCTGGGGCAACCTCATTTCGCGTTCGCTCAACATGAGCGGCAAGTATTTTGACGGTTGCGCGCCCGCCAAGCCCGCATCGTTCGACGCGTTTGACAACCCGCTGGCAAAGATCGCCGATGGCCTGGTCGACCGCTACATGGCCAAGATGGACGTGCTCGATTACGGCGGAGCCAAGGATGAGGTCATGGAGCTCATCCACGCCGCCAACCACTACATCGAGGACTCCGAGCCTTGGGCACTTGCCAAGGACGAGGCCAAGGCTGACGAGCTGGCGTTTGTGATCTACAACCTGCTCGAGGCCATCCGCATTGCCGCTCACCTGCTGATGCCGCTCATGCCCCAGACTTCTGCCGAGGCTCTGCGCCGCCTGTCCTGCGAGGACGAGGCCGCGAGCGACGACCTCAAGGGCATTTGCGCTTGGGGCCTGCTTGCTGGTGGTCAGCCCGTCGAGAAGGGCGATCCGCTGTTCCCGCGTCTGGCGTAGAGACCGCGCGAGCGCCATATCGGCAATTTGTTGTTTAGCTGTAAGGGCATGGCCGCCACGGTCCATGCCCTTTTGTTTCAAGACGCCGCCATCATGCTAAGGAGGCAACCATGACAACTTCGCCTTTGGCAAACCCCACGGCCACCAGGGAGCTGCTAGAGGAGTTTGGCCTTGCGACTAAGCATCGCCTGGGCCAGAACTTTCTAATCGACAATCATGTGATCGAGCGTATCTGCGAGCTTGCCGAGCTTGCAGGTGACGAGCGCGTACTCGAGGTGGGTCCGGGTTGCGGCACGTTGACACTTGCGTTGCTGCAGGAGGCGGCGTGCGTTACGTCGATCGAGGCCGATCCCGAGCTTGAGCCGGTGCTTGACGCCCACGCCGCCGACTATGCCAACTTCCGCTTTATCATGGGCGATGCGCTCAAGGTGGGCCCGGAGCAGATTGAGCAGGTTGCGGGCGGTACGCCGACGGTGTTTGTCGCGAATCTGCCCTACAACGTGGCGGCGACGATCATCCTTCAGTTCTTCCAGACGATGCCGGCGCTCAAGCGTGCCGTCGTCATGGTGCAAAAGGAGGTTGCCGATCGCATTGCCGCAACGCCCGGTAACAAGACCTATGGCGGCTACACGGCAAAACTCGGCCTGTACGCGCAGGTGACGGGTCGCTTTGAGGTGCCGCCGCGTTGCTTTATGCCGGCGCCGCACGTGGACTCGGCCGTCGTGCGTATCGACCGTGTTGACGGCGTGGTGCCCGAGGGGTTCGATCGCGAATTTGTGGCCCGCGTGATTGATGCTGCATTTGCTCAGCGTCGCAAGACCATCCGCAATTCCATGAGCGCCAACGGCTTTGCCAAGGACGTGCTCGATGCTGCCTTTGAGGCTTGCGGTATTGCACCCACCACGCGCGCCGAGACGCTTGATGTTGCTGACTTTGTCCGTCTGGCCCAGGAGCTAATCCATGATGCCTAATGCCGAACGTGTGACGTTTACCAAGAAAAAGAAGACGGTTGCTTGTCCCGTGCCCTTGGCACCGCTTGCCGACACGCATGCGCATCTGCTTTCGTTCTGGGGCAAGGATGTGCCTGAGACGCTCGTGCGTGCCAAGGCGGCGGGCGTCGACCTGTTGGTGACGATGTTCGACCCCATCGCTGATAAACGCAGCGTGACGGACTATAGCGACTGGCTGACGCGCGAGATTCTGCCGATGCAGGATATCCCGCAGATCAAGTATCTTGCCGGCGTGCATCCGTATGGCGCGCCGGACTATGCCGACGACGTTCACGCACAGGTCGTTGCCGCACTCGATGATCCCTTATGCGCCGGTATTGGCGAAATCGGCCTGGACTACCACATGGACTATGACGACGATATCGCGCCGGCACCCCATAACGTGCAGATTGACTGCATGGCGCGCCAGCTCGAGCTTGCCGTGTGCCGTAACGTGCCGGTGGAGCTACATCTGCGTCACGAGGACACGGACCAGGAGCGCACCTCGCACGTGGACGCCTACAACGTGCTTCGTGAGGTGGGCGTGCCCCAGGCCGGTTGTGTGCTGCACTGCTTTGGCGAGGACCGCGCCACGATGGAGCGCTTTGTGGAGCTGGGCTGCTATATCGCCTATGGTGGTGCGGCCACCTTCAAGCGCAACGACGACGTGCGCGAGGCATTTGCGGCAACCCCACTCGATCGAATTTTGTTCGAGACGGATTGCCCGTATATGGCTCCGGAGCCCATCCGCGGTCTTGAATGCGAGCCCGCAATGATCTCCATTACGGCAAACGCGCTGGTTAACGACCGTGTCGATCGCACTGGTGAGGACGCCGAAACAATCGCGCAAGCCGCTTGGGAGAATGCCTGCAAACTTTTTCAAAAATAGTTCTTGCGTTCGTGGTGG
>DBFOIV010000043.1:0-6285 GCA_048489175.1 Collinsella sp.
ACAGCGGAGAGACCGGAAACGACCATCTTGACGACCGGACCGCTCGTCATAAAGTCGCAGAGACCGCCAAAGAAGGGCTTGTCGGCCAGATGGGCGTAGTGCTCCTCGACGGTAGCGCGCTCGAGCGTGGTCATCTCCATGCGCTCGATGACAAGGCCGCTGCGCTCAATGCGAGCAACGATCTCGCCGATCTTGCGGTCGCGCACGGCGTCGGGCTTAATCATGATGAAGGTCTTCTCGATAGCCATAAAAGTAGCCTTTCAAGTAGGTTCGCGCGTGCCCAAGTCCCATTCCGGCACCCGCCTGGACTGCATCGTAACAGAGTTTTAGCTGCAGTTAAACAAAAAGCTGTTTATTGAAACGTTGCAATTTATTAAAGCGCTCCATATGTGTCACTTCTGTTTCGAAGCCCGATTAGAGTACCATCCGACCGCCCATCAACCGCATCGAACAGAGCAGGCGGTCGGTTGCCGCCCGCGAACGTAACCCCTTCACAACCTGCCCAAAGGTCCTACAGAAGTTCTCGACAAGCCCCTCCCCCATAGCAACAAAATACGGGCGCCCACATCAGCAAGCGCCCGTAAAGTGAAAACGATTTATCAATAAATGGCCAAAACGGCTTCAGCCAAATCCCTACTTTACCCCGTGGCCCATCTCGACGACCTTAGTCAGTGACCCAACCACACCCTCGTCAGCCACGAGCTGTGCCTCGGCGCGATCAAGCTGCACGGCAACGGCGGCAGGGGCGGTGCCGCCCTCGGTCGTGCGCGCGGCGACAATCGACGGGATGTCGAGCGCCTCGGTAATGTCGCGCTCAAAGAGCGGGCTTGCCTCCTGGAACACCTCAAACGGCAGGTCCTCAAGATTGCAGCCGCGCTTCTCGCACATCAGGACCAGATGGCCCACCACGGCATGTGCCTCGCGGAACGGCAGGCCACGCTTGGCCAGGTAATCGGCAACATCGGTGGCGGCAAGGTGCCCCACGCCGCACTCGCGCGCCATGGCATCCTCGTTGACGGTCCAAGTCGAAATCATTCCGGCCATAACGGACAGGCACTGCATGAGCGTATGGGCGGTATCGAGCGCGCCCTCCTTGTCCTCCTGCAAGTCCTTGTTATAAGCAAGCGGCAGGCCCTTCATGGTTACCAGCAGCTGCACCAGGTTGCCGTACACGCGACCGCTCTTGCCGCGGATAAGCTCGGCAAAGTCGGGGTTCTTCTTCTGCGGCATGATAGACGAGCCGGTGGAGTAGGAGTCTGAAAGCGTGATAAAGCCAAATTCGGAGCTCGACCACAGCACGATCTCCTCGGAAAGACGCGACAGGTGCATCGCCATGACGGAGCCGGCGTAATGCAGGTCGAGCAGGAAATCGCGATCGGAAACAGCATCGAGTGAGTTAGGAATCACGCCCGCAAAGCCAAGCTCGGCAGCCGTCATCTGGCGATCGAGCGGATAGCTCGTACCGGCAAGTGCGGCGGCGCCCAACGGGCAATTATCAGCGGCATCAAAGGCGGCCTTCAGGCGCGTAAAGTCGCGCGCGAACATCCAGGAATACGCCAGCAGATGATGCGACAGCAGCACGGGCTGAGCGTGCTGCATGTGTGTGTAGCCCGGCAAAATCACCTTGTCGTACTTCTTAGCCGCATCCACCAGCACATGGCGCAGCTCAAGATTGGCCTCCATGAGCTCCTTGGCCAGCGCCTTGACGCCCAGGCGCGTATCGGTCGCCACCTGGTCGTTGCGCGAACGCCCAGTATGCAAGCGCTTGCCAGCCTCGCCGATGCGACGCGTCAGCTCGCTCTCGATGGACATATGAATGTCCTCATCGTTGATATCGAAGGTGAAGTTGCCGGCATCGATATCCTGTTCGATTCCGGTAAGGCCCTTGGCAATCGCCTGCTCGTCCTCAGCACTGATGATGCCCTGGGCGGACAACATCTTGGCATGCGCCTTAGAGCCGGCGATATCCTGCTTATAGAGATGTTTGTCGACCGGCAGCGACGCGCCAAACTCCTGCGTGACCTCGGCCACGCCCGCCTCAAAACGACCGCCCCAAAGAGCCATGGAACCGTCTCCTTTCTCCAAATACCAAAACAAGCGTCCAAAGCAATGTGCCCTGTCGCTAAAGCGATTTATCAACCGCTAGTTTTACACACTCCCTGCCGCGCGCGGGGCCATGTGGCTAATTTGCAAAGAAGTGACGCACCATGCACTTGGCGCCCAACGTCTCCCTCCGGATGTTGCCCTGCGAACCATCGATCCAGGCCTTCAGGCTCATAGGAACGTCCTCGACCCTTACAGCATCGAACTCGGGCGCGAGGGCAAGCAAAGCATGCGCGATAGCATTGAACATAATGGATACTCCTCATATATATAGGCACAGAGCCGCCAAATTGATAGAAGGAGCCCCGCCGGACAACCCCGGCGGGGCTCGGACTCAGCCGCAGACGCGGCATCATATATGCGGGCGGAACGTAGGGGCCACCGATGTTAAGAAGTGTCAGCAAGCATAACGAAAGGTAGGGACCCCGTGCGCCCGTTATGTATCACGCGGATGGGCCGCGCGGATACCAAGGGAAGGAGGCGCTAGGCCTGGGCGGCAGCAGAGCTGGGGCCCTGGACCTTTGCCCACGTCTTGAGCGACAGCGTATCGATCTCGATAAAGCCGGCGCTGGCCTTCTCGTCAAACGTGGTGTCGCGATCGTAGGTAGCCAGACCGTAGTCGTAGAGGCTGAAGGGACTCTTGCGGCCGACGACATGGCAGTTACCCTTAAAGAACTTCAGGCG
The DNA here is from genome assembly GCA_048489175.1 of Collinsella sp. Classification (GTDB taxonomy): domain Bacteria; phylum Actinomycetota; class Coriobacteriia; order Coriobacteriales; family Coriobacteriaceae; genus Collinsella. The sequence goes on from DBFOIV010000043.1 coordinate 2,788, forward strand.
GACGGTGCCGGTAACGAACTTCTGGGTATCGGCCATAAAGGCATCGAGCGCGTTTTTGAGCGGGCTGTACCACTGGCCGTTGTACACGGCGGTGGCCCAATCCTGCTCGAGCTTGATCTTGGTCTTGAGCAGGTCGCCCTCGACGCAGATGTCCTCGAGCGCCTTGTGGGCGGTGATGAGCGTCAGGGCGCCGGGAACCTCGTAGCACTCGCGGCTCTTAAGGCCCACCAGGCGATCCTCGACCAGATCGAGACGGCCAAAGCCATTGTCGCCGGAGATCTTGTTGAGGGCGATGACGATCTCGGAGAGTTTCATCTTCTTGCCGTCGACGGCGACGGGCTTGCCGGCTTCAAACTCAATCTCGGTGTAGGTCGGGGTGTCCGGCGTGTCCTCGGGGTTCTTGGTCATAACCCAAGCGTCGTCGAGCGGCTCGTTCCAGGGATCCTCCAGGTGGCCGCACTCAATGGCACGACCCCACAGGTTGTCGTCGATAGAGTAGGGGTTGTCGTTGGCACCCTCGGGAACCGGCACGTTGTGGGCGTGGGCATAGGCGACCTCGTCGGGACGGCACTTCAGGTCCCACTCGCGAACCGGGGCGATAACCTTGAGCTCGGGGTCGAGAGCCTTGACGGCGGCCTCAAAACGGACCTGGTCGTTACCCTTGCCGGTGCAGCCGTGGGCGACGTAGGTCGCGCCAAACTCGTGAGCGACCTCGACGAGCTTCTTGGCGAGCAGCGGGCGAGAAAGAGCCGAGAGCAGCGGATACTTGTTCTCGTACATGGAGTTTGCGGCGATGGCCTTAGTCAGGAACTCATCAGAGAACTCGTCGCGCAGGTCGAGCACCTGGCAATCGAGAACGCCCAGGTCGAGTGCCTTCTGCTTCTTGTCATCCAGTCCGGTCTCTTCCTGGCCCACGTTGCCGCAGACGCAAACGACATCGAGATTCTTCTCGTCCTGGAGCCACTTGACACATACGGATGTATCAAGACCACCGGAATATGCGAGAACGACTTTTTCCTTGCTCATGGCTGTTTCCTTTCGCCCTTTGTAGCTAGTTAGAACATCGGTCAGTTGCAAGTCATTTCGAGGTCAAAAACCGTGCAATATCAGGTTAAATAGCAAAAAGCAGCACATACATGCCCTAGAAACATGCAGCAATTTCGTGCTAAAACCCAACGACCTCAAAATGACTCTGTTGAGGCAATTCGCCCCATGCGGACAGAGACGATTGTTATCGTCGTCGGGAAATTGCGCGCTGGCGTCGGATGGCATTGTCTGCAGTGGTGATGATCGTTACGAACTGCATCTGCCTCTCCTTTCACCTATCGCCGGGCGCAATTCTAATATCGTAAACGGTACCTTTTCCTCGGTAAGCGGTTGTTTTTCCGTCTCCGTTTTCGATGGTCGCTATATTACGCTAAAGTGCCCGCAGCACAAGCGACAAATTCAAATTTCTGAAAAGTTTTTTCATTACTTTGTGAAGCGTGGTGCAAATACGCTCCGTTCCTGCGAAAATACGCCCGACTACGAATTGATGGCTATAACGTCTGAAACAATCTCGAAACGAAAGGCTCGCTTTTATGCAAACTTACGAATCGGACGCCAATATCGGAAACATTAAGATTCTCGCCGTCGACATGGACAAGACGCTGCTGACCGACGAGCGCGTGCTGCCCCAGGGTCTTGATGAGCGCCTAGACAAGCTCGCCGACGCCGACATCGTATTCTGCCCCGCCAGCGGACGTCCCGCCCCCAAGCTCGAGGAGATGTTCGAGGGCGTCAAGAACCGCCTCGCCTTTTGTCCCGACAACGGAGCGTGCGTGATCTATCGCGGCAGCTATATCTATAAGAGCACTATTGACGTGGAGCTGTATCAGCAGGTCTTGAGCCGTGCCTCGGAGGATCCGCGCGCTGTCCCCGTCCTTTGCTGCTTCGACGAGTTCTACGTGCTTGCCCGCGACCATCAATACCACGACGAGATCAGCGTCTACTACAACACAATCAACTACGTCGACAGCTTTGATGGCATTGATTTCGAGTCCAACAAGATTTCGGTCTTCTTCCCCGGCTACGACGCCGAGCCCGCTTTCCGCGAGACCTATAGTCCCGAGTTCTCGGACAAGCTCTACGTCACCAACGCCGGGCGCGAGTGGATCGACTTTATGAACCTGGGCGTCGACAAGGGCGCCGGCGTCGCGCACCTGTGCGAACACCTGGGCATCGATATTGCCGACGCCGCCGCCGTGGGCGATACGTACAACGACATCCCCATGCTGGAGCGCGTCGGTCACAGCTTTATCGTAGACAATGCCGAGGAGCACATGAACGCGCACGCCAAGTGGCGCATTCCGAGCAACAACGACGGGGGCGTACTGACGCTCATCGACGCCATCTTGGCGGCTTGTTAACGTGGCTCGTCGGACCTGGCCGGGCGAGGCGGGTAAGTTTTTCGCTCGGTCAGGTCCTGGGCTCGCTCGGAAAGCACATTAAGTGCTTTCCGGCTCGTGCGGAATCTACGAAAAACTTACCCGCCTCGCCCGGCCAGGTCCTAGGGTGACTTGCTTGCCGCCTAGATGGCGTCTTGGCGTCTAGATACTTGGCTGAATAATTATGGATGAAGGGAGTTCCTTGCTGAAAGGGACTCCCTTCTGGTTTGGCTGCTTTGGACCTGTGGCTGTTTTTCTATTTCGCGTCGGCCCAGGTTATGCCGGTGCTGGCTTCGGCGATTAGGGGGACGCGGAGGTCTACTACGTGTTCCATGACGTCGCGGACCATGGTGGTCAGGCGCTCGACTTCATCGGTGGGGCACTCAAAGTCCAGTTCGTCGTGCACCTGCAGAATCATATGGGCGGCAAAGCCTTCTTCTTCCAGGCGGCGGCTTACGCGGGCCATGGCGATCTTGATGATGTCGGCGGCGGTGCCCTGCATGGGGTGGTTCATGGCCGTGCGCTCGCCAAAACCGCGGAGTTGCGGGTTTTTGGCCTTGAGCTCCGGAATATGACGACGGCGGCCGTACATGGTCTCGGCGTAGCCCGTCTGCTTGGCGCGCGCCACCACGTTGTCGAGGAATGTACGCACGCCCGGGTAGGCCTCGTAGTAGCGGTCGATCATGTCACGCGCCTCGGCCATCGAGATATGCAGCGACTGTGACAGACCATAGGCCTGCTGGCCGTACACGATGCCAAAGTTCACGGCCTTGGCGCGACTGCGCAGGTCGGGCGTTACCTCGGACACCGGCACACCAAATACGCGCGCCGCCGTCTCGGCATGGAAGTCCTCGCCCTCGTTAAAGGCGCGCACCAAGTGCTCGTCACCCGAGAGATGTGCCAGCAGACGCAGCTCTATCTGCGAGTAGTCCACCGCCAAAAAGACGCTTCCCTCGCCTGCCGAAAACGCCGTCTTGACGGTACGACCCAGCTCCGAGCGCGTCGGGATGTTCTGCAGGTTCGGGTCGCTCGAGGACAGACGCCCCGTTGCCGTGATGGTCTGGTTGTACGT
>DBFOIV010000044.1:0-5305 GCA_048489175.1 Collinsella sp.
TTCGTTCGCGGGGGCGGCGGTCCAAAAGACCAAAGGACCTGCGGATACTTGAACGATTGGGAGTTTGCCCGAGTGGTTAATGGGGACGGGCTGTAAACCCGTTGGCTCTGCCTACATAGGTTCGAATCCTATAGCTCCCACCCGTCAAGTGCCTGTATAGCTCAGTCGGTAGAGCACTTCGTTGGTAACGAAGAGGTCACCAGTTCAAGTCTGGTTGCAGGCTCCATCCGGCGGTGTAGCTCAGTTGGTTAGAGCACACGGTTCATACCCGTGGCGTCACTGGTTCGAATCCAGTCACCGCTACCATAGGTAACACGGTGGCTTCTCAATAGTATGTTGAGAGGCCACTATGGTATAAAGGCAAAGTCCCGTCCGGGGACGACCTGTTTAGAGGAGGGCTTTATGGCCAAAGAGAAGTTTGAGCGCACTAAGCCGCATGTTAACATCGGCACCATTGGTCACGTCGACCACGGCAAGACCACGCTGACCGCTGCCATCACCAAGGTTCTCTCCGAGACCGAGGGCTGCAAGGCTGACTTCACTGCGTTCGAGAACATCGACAAGGCTCCCGAGGAGCGCGAGCGCGGCATTACGATCTCCGTCTCCCACGTTGAGTACGAGACCGCTGCCCGTCACTACGCTCACGTTGACTGCCCGGGCCACGCTGACTACGTCAAGAACATGATCTCCGGCGCTGCTCAGATGGACGGCGCTATCCTGGTTATCGCCGCTACCGACGGCCCCATGGCTCAGACCCGCGAGCACATCCTGCTCGCCCGTCAGGTCGGCGTTCCCTACATCGTCGTCTTCCTGAACAAGTGCGACATGGTCGACGATGACGAGCTCATCGACCTCGTCGAGATGGAGACCCGTGAGCTCCTCTCCGAGTACGATTTCCCCGGCGACGACATCCCCGTCATCCGTGGTTCCGCTCTGGGCGCTCTCGAGGGCGACGCCAAGTGGATGGACGCTATCCGCGAGCTCATGAAGGCCGTCGACGAGTACATCCCGACGCCTGCTCGTAACAACGACCTCCCGTTCCTGATGGCCGTTGAGGACGTTATGACCATCTCCGGCCGTGGTACCGTTGCTACCGGCCGTGTCGAGCGCGGTGAGCTCAAGCTCAACGAGCCCGTCGAGATCGTCGGCATCAAGGATACCCAGAACACCGTCGTTACCGGTATCGAGATGTTCCGTAAGTCCATGGACTTCTGCGAGGCTGGCGACAACGTCGGTCTGCTGCTCCGCGGCATCAAGCGTGAGGACATCGAGCGCGGCCAGGTTCTCTGCAAGCCCGGTTCGGTTACCCCGCACACCAAGTTCACCGGCGAGATCTACGTTCTGACCAAGGAGGAGGGCGGCCGTCACACCCCGTTCTTCGATGGTTATCGTCCTCAGTTCTACTTCCGTACCACCGACGTTACCGGTACGGTCAAGCTCCCCGAGGGCACCGAGATGGCTATGCCTGGTGACCACATCACCATCGAGGGCGACCTCATCCACCCGATCGCCATGGAGGAGGGCCTGCGCTTCGCTATCCGCGAGGGTGGCCACACCGTCGGTTCGGGCATCGTCTCCACGATCATTGAGTAAATTAGCTCTTTGATATAGCTGACTTAGAGAACCCGGCACTTATATGGGTGCCGGGTTCTTTTCTGCAATGGATATTGAGCCGTTGCTGGTGTCGAGAGGATCGATAATGGTCCTGGATGCACCGTCGATTAGCTCTCGATGGCTTCATTGATGTGTTCCAAATATGAATGGATCCACCGAGAACCAATTGACTCGAGGTTTTCATTGACAGCACTTACGTGGAGCTGATAAAGTAACAACTCGTGCCCGTACGGGGCGGAAATGAAAGGTTCAGGATACATGCGTACTCTAGTTACTCTTGCGTGCACTGAGTGCAAGCGCCGCAACTATACGACCACCAAGAACAAGTCGACCATGCCTGATCGTATGGAGATCAAGAAGTATTGCCCCTGGTGCCGTCACCACACGCTGCACAAAGAGACTCGCTAGTCTCTAGTCACATACGCCAGTAGTTCAATTGGTAGAGCATCGGTCTCCAAAACCGAGTGTTGAGGGTTCGAGTCCTTCCTGGCGTGCCAGTCATTATTCCGTAAGCTCCCATTTGGGGGCTTACGGTTTACTCATGTATAAGCGCATTGCGCGGAGGTAACCCAAATGGCCAACAAGAAGAACAAGAAGAAGGCTCAGCAGCCGGCACCTGCCAACAAAGCTGCCGCCAACTCCAAGGTTGAGGCCAAGAAGGCCGTTGCCAAGAAGAACGAGAAGGCTGCGAAGTCCAAGAAGAACGAGAAGCCTGGTTTCTTCGCCCGCACCAAGAAGTATTTCGCTTCGGTCAAGTCCGAGATGAAGCGTGTCACGTGGCCCGATAAGAAGGAGCTCGTGAACTACTCGGTTGTTGTTTGCGCTTCTCTGATCGTCGTCGGCGTCGTCATCGCTCTGCTCGATGCTGGCTTTGGCGAGGCTCTTGCTCTGTTCTCTGGATTGAGGGGCTAAACCATGTCTAAGCGTTGGTACGTCGTTCACACTTACTCTGGATACGAGAACCGCGTTAAGTCCGATCTCGAGCATCGCATCGAGACTATGGGCATGCAGGACCGTATCTTTGATATCGAGATTCCTATGGAGCGCGTCACCGAGATTAAAGAGGGTGGCAAGCGTGAGACCAAGGATTCCAAGATTTTCCCGGGTTATGTCCTGGTCCGCATGGAGATGGATGACGATGCTTGGACGTGCGTTCGTAACACGCCTGGCGTCACCGGTTTCCTAGGCGGCAACGGCAAGCCCGCTCCGCTTTCCCGCGACGAGTACAACAAGATGACTCGTCGTCCCGGTAAGGGCGATTCGCCCAAGCGCACCTCGGTTGATATTGAGGTCGGTACGTCCGTCCGCGTCACCGATGGCCCGCTTACCGACTTTGATGGCAAGGTCTCCGAGGTTAACACCGAGGCTGGCAAGCTCAAGGTCACGCTGATGATCTTTGGCCGCGAGACGCCGGTCGAGCTCGACTTTAACCAGGTCGCTGTCATCGCTTAAGTTTTCGTCCGTTCGCGCGAGCGTGCTTCTTCTGTGACTGCTCATCTCAGGAGTGCTTCTAACACGTGCGTGCTTACGATATAGCAAGTACTTCACACTCGTGATTCGAAAGGAATGACCATGGCTGAGAAGAAGGTTGCCAACGTCATTAAGCTCCAGATTCCTGCTGGTGCAGCAAACCCCGCTCCTCCCGTCGGCCCCGCCCTGGGCGCTGCTGGCGTGAACATCATGCAGTTCTGCCAGGCCTTTAACGCCGAGACGCAGGACAAGAAGGGTGACATCATCCCCGTTGAGATCTCTGTCTACGAGGACAAGTCCTTCTCCTTCATCACCAAGACCCCGCCGGCGGCTCACCTCATCAAGAAGGAGCTGAACCTCAAGTCTGGTTCCGCTAAGCCCCAGGCTGACAAGGTTGGTCAGCTCTCCCAGGAGCAGCTCACCAAGATCGCCGAGATCAAGATGCCGGACCTCAATGCCAACGACATTGACGCCGCCAAGAAGATCATCGCCGGTACCGCCCGTTCCATGGGCGTCACCATCGCTGAGTAGCGATTTCTTTAGGTAATGACGGGTGCTCCGACCGGGGCGCCCGTTATATGTGTGCAATAGGGCACACGATACGATGTGGGAGGGTTCACGCCCGTTTAACCACAGGAGGTAATGCACATGGCTAAGCATGGTAAGAGCTATAACGCCGCTGCCGAGAAGATCGACCGCGCCACGCTCTACACCCCCCTTCAGGCTGCTAAGCTCCTCAAGGAGCTCGACACCGCCAAGTTCGACGAGACCGTCGAGGCCCACTTCCGTCTGGGTATCGATACTCGTAAGGCTGACCAGAACATCCGTGGTTCCATCTCCCTGCCCCACGGCACCGGCAAGACCGTTCGTGTTGCCGTCTTCGCCGAGGGCGAGAAGGCCCGCGAGGCTGAGGCTGCCGGCGCCGACATCATCGGTTCCGACGAGCTCGTCGCCCAGATTCAGAAGGGCGAGATCAACTTCGACGCCGCTATCGCTACGCCGAACATGATGGCCAAGGTTGGCCGCATCGGTAAGATCCTTGGTCCCCGTGGCCTCATGCCGAACCCCAAGCTCGGCACCGTGACCATGGACGTCGCCAAGATGGTCTCCGAGCTCAAGGCTGGCCGCGTTGAGTACCGCGCTGACCGCTATGGCATCTGCCACGTGCCCCTGGGCAAGAAGTCCTTCTCTGAGCAGCAGCTCGTCGAGAACTACGCTGCCCTGTACACCGAGATTCTGCGCGTCAAGCCCTCTTCTGCTAAGGGCAAGTACGTCAAGTCCATCTCCGTGTCTTCCACCATGGGCCCTGGCGTCAAGGTCGATCCCGCTGTCCAGCGTGACTTCCTGGCTGAGTAACTGCTAGTTACTGCCTGAGTACAGCAAGCATTGCTAAAGAAACCCGGTTCTGCCTTGTGCAGGACCGGGTTTCTTGCTATCGCGTCAAAGGCACCACAAAGGGGACAGTGTCCTCTTTGTGGTGGTTACCAGGGTGTTCTGGCCGTTGAGGGCTCGATGGCTTCGTGGCGTTTGAGCTCGCGGCGCATGGTTTGTGAGTTGAGCCAAGCTGCTTGCCAGCCGCGGATGGGGTAGTGCGTCTGGTCGAGCTCAAACTGCGTATAGCCGCAGGCGTTGATGATCGTCGTTCCACACACATGCTGACGCTCGCGCTGAAAATCGCAACCGTAGCTTTGGTGCACATGCCCGTGCACCATGTAGTCGGGATTCCAGGATTCGAGTGCTGTGTTAAAGCACTCGAATCCTCGATGCGGCAGATCGTCCAGATCACCCATACCGGCGGCGGGTGCATGGGTAAGCAGAATGTCGCACCCGCCGACCATCCTAACCTTACGCGACAGCTTACGCATGCGCTTGGACATCTCGCGTTCGGTGTACATGTTGGCGCCGTCGCGATAACGCATGGACCCGCCAAGGCCCGCAATGCGAATCCCTCGGTACGTGTACACGCTGTCCTCTACGCAGATACATCCACCCGGTGCATGACGTGCGTAGCGGTCATCGTGATTGCCGCGCACGTAGATGAGCGGTTTGTTGATGACCGTAACCAAAAACTCAAGATAGTCCGGGTCCAGATCGCCGGCGGACAAAATCAGGTCGACTCCCTCAAAGCGTTCCTTGCGAAAGCACTCCCAAAGGCATCGTTCTTCGGTATCGGCTATGGCAAGGATTTTCATAGGGCAGGGACTTTCGGCTCATCGTCGAG
>DBFOIV010000045.1:0-2612 GCA_048489175.1 Collinsella sp.
AGGATACGCGCGACCGAAAGGATATGACGCTTGTCGCGGTCGCACACGCTGATGAACACCTTGCCGGCGCTCGGGTCGGGCAGCTTGTAGTCAATCGCCAGCTGCGTCTTGGCGTATGCCTCGGGATAGCTCTTGGCGATACCCATAACCTCGCCCGTCGACTTCATCTCGGGACCCAGGATAACGTCGGCGCCCGGGAAACGACCCCAGGGCATAACGGCTTCCTTCATGCAGAACCAGTCCAGCTGACGCTCGTCGCTCGGCAGGCCCAAGCTCGAGATGGAATCGCCCGCCATGATACGTGCGGCACACTTGGCGAGCGGCACGCCGGTGGCCTTGGAGATAAACGGCACGGTGCGGCTGGCACGCGGGTTGGCCTCGATCACGTAGACGGTCTCGCCCTTGATGGCGTACTGCACGTTGACCAGGCCGCGTACGCCCAGCGCCATCGCGATGCGGCGCGTGGTCTCGCGAAGCTTTGCCTGCAGGCTCTCGCTAAAGCTGAACGGCGGGATGCAGGTCGCGGAGTCGCCAGAGTGGATACCGGCCTCCTCGATATGCTCCAGGATACCGCCGATATAGACCTCTTCGCCATCGCACAGGGCGTCGACATCGGACTCGATCGCACCCTCCAGGAAGCGGTCCAGGTACACCGGGTAGTCGGGGCTAATGCGCGCAGCCTCGGCCATGTAATCGCGCAGGTGCTCGGCATCGTAGGCGATCATCATGCCGCGGCCGCCCAGCACGTAGCTCGGACGTACCAGCAGCGGGTAGCCAATGTGTGCGGCAACGGCCTCGGCCTCCTCAAACGAGGTGGCCTGACCCGCCGGCGGGTACATGATGCCCAGCTTGTCGAGCAGGGCGGCAAAGCGCTCGCGGTCCTCGGCAAAGTCGATGGCATCGGGCTTGGTGCCCATGATGTTGACGCCACTCTCCTCGAGCATGCGCGCCAGCTTAAGCGGGGTCTGGCCGCCAAGCGTCACCACGACGCCGTCGGGGCGCTCAACATCGATAACGTCCATGACGTCCTCGTAGGTTAGCGGCTCAAAGTAAAGGCGGTCGGACGTGTCGTAGTCGGTCGAAACGGTCTCGGGATTGCAGTTGACCATGATGGTCTCGAAGCCGCGGGCCGCCAGCGCGTAGCTCGCGTGCACGCAGCAGTAATCGAACTCGATACCCTGGCCAATACGGTTGGGGCCGGCGCCCAGGATCATCGCCTTGGGCTTGTCCGCCGGCGTGGTCTCGTCGGGAGCCACGCACTTCTTGGCATCCGGACTCGTGCGGTAGATGTTCTCGTACGTCTTGTAGTGGTACTCCGTGGCGCTCGAGAACTCCGCAGCGCAGGTATCGACCGTCTTCATGCTGGGAACCACGCCAAGGCCCTTGCGATAGGCGCGCACAAAGCGCTCGTCCGAGCCGGTCAGCGCAGCGATCTCGGCGTCGCTCGTGCCGTACTGCTTGAGCAGGCGCATCGCGTCGGCGTCGATATCCTCCACACGCAGGCCGCGGATGCTCTCCTGGACCTGCACCATATCGCTGATACGGTTGAGGTACCACGGATCGATACCGCAGATGGCATGGATACGCGCAACGTCCCAGCTGCGGCGCAGGGCCTCGACCACAAAGAAGATGCGATGCTCGGTCGGGGTTGCCACGGCCTGAGCGAGCTCATCGTCGCTCAGCTTGTCGGCACCCTCTTTGCCACCGGCGCAAATGCCCTGGTGGCCGTCCTCCAGCGAGCGCATAGCCTTGCCAAAGGCCTCCTCAAAGGTGCGGCCGATCGCCATGATCTCGCCCACGGCCTTCATGCGCGTGGTGAGCGTGGGATCGGTACCCTTGAACTTCTCGAAGGCAAAGCGCGGCACCTTGACCACGCAGTAGTCAATCGTGGGCTCAAAGCAGGCGGGCGTAGCCTTGGTGATGTCGTTGACAATCTCGTCGAGCGTGTAGCCCACGGCCAGGCGCGCGGCGGCCTTGGCGATGGGGAAACCCGTGGCCTTGGAAGCGAGGGCGGACGAGCGGCTCACGCGCGGGTTCATCTCGATGACGATCAGGCGGCCGGTCTGGGGATTCACGGCAAACTGCACGTTGGAGCCGCCGGTCTCGACGCCGATCTTCTCCAGAATGGCGAGCGAGGCCACGCGCATGCGCTGATACTCAAGGTCGGAGAGCGTCTGCGCCGGCGCCACGGTGATGGAGTCGCCGGTATGCACGCCCATGGGGTCGAGGTTCTCGATGGAGCACACGATGATGCCGTTGCCGGCGTGATCACGCATGACCTCCATCTCGTACTCTTTCCAGCCCTCGATGGACTCCTCGACCAGCACCTCGTGGGCAGGCGAGAGCTCCAAGCCCTGGCTCACGATGGAGACGAGCTCCTCGTGGGTGTGAGCGATGCCGCCGCCGGAGCCGCCGAGGGTAAAGCTCGGGCGCAGTACGCAGGGATAACCCACGCGCTCGGCGATAGCCTCGGCGTCGGCCACGCTGTAGGCATAGCCCGAGCGCGCGACCTCCAGGCCAATCTCGGCCATGGCCTCGTTAAAGAGCTTGCGGTCCTCGCCGCGCTCGATAGCGGCCAGGTCGCAGCCGATCATCTCGACGCCGTACTTGTC
>DBFOIV010000046.1:0-4665 GCA_048489175.1 Collinsella sp.
TTCGCTCTTGTTGCGGGCGAGCTCCAAATCGATCTGTTGCAGCTTGAGTAGCGTAGCGCCGGCGCTCATAAGTTCTCTCCTTTTGTCACAGTCCACCATTGGCAAGGGTTCAGTATTTTAATCGCATGACGGGGGTCGACCCCGGCGTCAACTGCAGAGTTCATCAATATATCAACGAACGGCTCCTCGGAGCGGTCGTGGCCGAGCAAGATCACCGGCAGTCCGCGCAAGGTAAGGTCTTGCGTCACGTGGTAGCCTGCCTCGCCCGTCACGACAACATCTGCGCCTGCGGCGATGGCGAGCTCTCCAAAGTCGCCCAGGGAGCCGCCCAAAACGGCGACGGTGCGGCACGGGCGATCGGCTTCGCCCCACACACGCGGGTCGCTGCCAAAGGCCGTGGCAGCACGGGTGGCAAAATCACGCAGCGTGCACGGGTCGTTGAGCGTTGCAAGTGCGCCCAGGCCGGTGGCCTCGGGGTCGTCCACGTGCTCCAGTGAGCTCACGGGTGCGGCACCCAGCAGCTTGCTCAGGCAGACACGGGCTTCGTGCGAGCGGTCTAGGTTGGTGTGGAGCGAGATAATGCTCACGCCGCAGCGGGCAGCCTCGTAGAGGGCCGCGCTGCACTGGGGTCGTGTGGCATCCGCCGGGCAAAAGGCCTCGGGCGCCTTGATATAGACGGGATGATGCGCCAGCAGCACGTTGGCGCCGGCTTCTTGGGCGCGGCGAACATTAGCCTCGGTCGCATCGAGTGCGCAGGCAACGCCGGTGATCTCCGCGGCCGGATCGCCAACGGAGAGTCCTACGTGATCCCAGCCCTCGGCGTCCGCCTTGGGATAGCGTGCCAGCAGCGCGCGCTCAAGCTCTGCGACGATCATGCGGCACCCACGATCGAGAGCAGCGTCTGGCCGAACTCGTCCAGATCGCTCGGATTCACGCGGTCATCAAAGGAAATGCGCAGTGCGCCCAATGCCTGCTCGCGTCCGATGCCCATCGCGCTCAAAACGTGGCTGGGGTCCATACTGCCGCTCGAGCATGCCGAGCCTGCCGATACCTCAAAGCCGGCGGCGTCGAGCTTGACGATGAGCTCCTCGGAGTCCATGCCGTCGACGTAGATCGAAACCATACCTGGCAGACGATCTGCCTGGGCGTAGTCGCCCATCGTGGCGTGAATGCGAGGATGGGCCGTAAGCGTGGCGTAGAGCCTATCGGATAAGGCCTGCAGCGTCGCACGCTCCTGGGCCACATGGGGAGCCAGCGTGCGGGCGGCAGCGGCAAAGGCCAGCTGCGTGCGCAGATCCTGCGTGCCGGCGCGACGGCCGGCTTCCTGTCCACCACCAAAGATGCGCGGACGCAGCGGCGTGCGGCTCTTAAGGTAGAGTGCGCCGGATGCCACGGGGCCGCCAATTTTGTGGGCGGCGACGGACATGGCGTCGACGCCCAGCTGGGCGGCATCGAGCGGAATATGCAGATAACCCTGGATGGCATCGGTGTGGAACAGGGCGCCGACAGCATGTGCAGCGGCGGCCAGCTCGCGGATGGGCTGCACCACGCCGGTCTCGTTGTTGGCAACCATGATGCTCACGAGCGCCACGTCGTCGCCGAGCAGCTCGATAAGCGCGGCAGGCTCAATGTAGCCCGCGCGGCAAGGCGTCGCCAGGTCGACGGTAAAACCGGCGGCACGCAGCAGCGGCAGGTTGTCTAGAATCGAATCGTGCTCGATGGCAGATACGATCACGCGGTTACGCTTGCGATCGCGCTGACGAGCGCCCTCGGCAAGACCGAGCAGCGCCAGCTGGTTGGCTTCGGTGCCGCCGTTGGTCAGAACAATCTCGGACGGGCGGACGCGCGCGCCAAAGCTGCGGGCAATCTCGCGACGCGCCACTTCCAGGCGTGCAGCGGCCTTGCGGCCGAGCGAATGCAGCGAGTTGGGGTTGACGCCGGCAAGCTCGCTGTCGTCGTACTCGCGCTGCGCAAGGAGCGCCTCGGCGCGCATGGGCGTCGAGGCGGCATAGTCAAGATTTACGGGTATGCGGTTTTGACCTGCGGTCATAAGGGTTTATGCCTCCTGTGCGGCTTCGTTGCCCAGCTTCTGCAGCAGCGCAACCTCGGCAGCGGGATCTTCGGACTTAAATACGGCGGAGCCGGCCACCAGGACATCGGCACCGGCCTTGACGACCTCGGCGATGTTTTTGGAAGAGATGCCGCCGTCGACCTCGATCATGGGCGACACGCCGTGGCGCTCGCACATGGCTTTGAGCTCGTGGAGCTTGGCGATGGTGCCCGGGATAAAGCTCTGGCCGCCAAAGCCGGGGTTCACGCTCATCAGCAGCACCATATCGACGACGTCGATGATGCTCTCGAGTACGCACACGGGGGTGGCGGGGTTGAGCACCACGCCGGCCTTGACGCCGCGCTGCTGAAGATGCGTGAGCGTGCGGTGCAGGTGCGTGGAGGCCTCATAGTGCACGGTGATCATGTCGGCACCGGCGTCGGCGTACCAATCGACCGTCTCATCGGGGTTCGATACCATCAGGTGCGCGTCGACCGGCACGTCGGTGGAGCGCTTGACGGCCTTGAGGATGTCAACGCCAAAGGTGAGGTTGCCGGTAAAGTGACCGTCCATAACGTCGAAGTGCACGTAGTCGGCACCGGCGATCTTGTCGAGCTCGCCCTTGAGGTTGGCCATATCGGCCGAGAGGACGGACGGAGCGATTTTGATGGAACCCATGGTAGAAGCCTTTCTGCGCTAGTCGGTGAGTCCGTAGAACTCTTGGGAGGGTACGCGGTCGGTAAGAATCTCGAGCGCCCTATCCAAAGTAACACCGTTGTAGAGCGTTTGCTCCACGGCAAAGGTGAGCGGAATGTCTACGCCCAGTGAACGGGCGAGCTCGCTGACGCTGCGGGCCGCGACGGCGCCCTCGACAACCATATGCGTGCGCGTCTGGTACTCGTCGAGCGACACGCCGTGGGCAAACTCGTAGCCAAAAGTGCGGTTGCGCGAATGCTCCGAGGTACAGGTGGCAATGAGGTCGCCCATGCCGGCAAGTCCCATGCAGGTCATAGCTTGACCGCCGCGAGCGTGCACCAGACGGCTGATCTCGGCCAGGCCGCGCGTCATGATGAGGGCGAGTGTGTTGTCGCCTGCGCCGGTGCCGGCGGAGATGCCGCACACGATGGCGATGACATTTTTCATAGCGCCGCAGACCTCGACACCGGTCATGTCTTGCGACAGATAGATGCGGAAGGCCGTGGACAGGAGCAGGTCCTTAAAGGTCTCCCCTATCTGCGGATCTTTGCTGGCGATGACGGCGGCAGAAAGCCCGCCGCGGCAGATCTCCTCGGCATGGTTGGGGCCCGAGAGCGCCGCCACACGCGCCTCGTTGCCAATCTCGCTGGCGATGACCTCGCTCATGAGCAGGCCAGACTCGGGCTCAATGCCCTTGGTGAGGCAGAGCACCGGGGTGCCGGCGGCGATGAAGAGTGCTGCCTGATGACATACGCTGCGCAGGTGTGTGGAGGGCACGGCAAAGATAATGGAGTCGGCGCCGTCGAGCGCCTGTGACAGGTCCGTGGTGGCGACAACGTTGCCGGGCAGCTCGTAGTCCACCAGATACCGGGGATTGCGGTGCTCGCCATTGATGCCGGCGGCCGTCTGCTCGCTGTGGGCCCACATGGTCACGCGCTCGGCTCGCGCGGCGGCAAGGCCAGCGACGGCGGTTCCCCATGAGCCGGAGCCAATTAGCGCAACATTCATGACTCTCTCCTACTTATCGTCGGGCTCGGTGACGCGCTTGGTAAACGAGAGCTTGGACTCCTTACCGGTCATGAGCTTTTTGATGTTCGCACGATGGGCCCACACCACAGTAATGCCGATCAGCGCCATGCAAAACTTAAGTCCGAGGCTGCTGTACGGAAAGACCGCGCAGGCAGCGATGGGAAGACCGACGGCCGCGGCAAGCGAGCCCACCGACACAAACTTGGTGATGGCGACGGCCACGATAAACATGCCCAGCAGCGAAAGTCCGATGGGCCAGTACCAGGCGAGGATGACGCCCAGACCAACTGCGATGCCCTTGCCGCCATGGAAGTTGAGGTAGGGCGAGAAGATATGGCCCCACACGGCTGCCAGGCAGATGACGCCGAGCATCCAGTCGCCGGCGGCACCGGGGGCCATAATGCTCACGGGGAAGCCATAGCCCAAGTCGGCAATGAACGGACGCGCGATAAGAACGCAGATGGCGCCCTTAAGGCAGTCGAGCAGCAGCGTGAGCGCGGCCACCTTGGGACCGGCCACACGCAGGGCGTTGGTGGTGCCGATGTTGCCGGAGCCCGCCTTGCGAATGTCGGTGTGGTTGAACACGCGGCCCAAGATCAGACCAAACGGAATCGCCCCGATAAAGAACGAGACCACGGCGCAGATGGCGGTCAGAAGAATCGGATTATGCATCCTTTTGCTCCTTCTTCCTAAAGAAGAGTCGAATGGGCGTGCCGGCAAAGTCGAAGGTCGAGCGCATGCGGTTCTCCACGTAGCGCTGATAGGTGTCGTTGACCAGATCGCTGTGGTTGACGAAGAACGTGAACGTCGGCGGGTTGACGCCCGTCTGGGTCACGTAGTGCATGCGCAGGCGGCGCTTGCCGTCCACCACGGTATGACCGAACTCGCGC
>DBFOIV010000047.1:0-16827 GCA_048489175.1 Collinsella sp.
ATGCGAATCGAGCGCCGGCGCTCCCTCGGCCGACACAATTGCACAAGACAGTCTCGCACATTTTGGCGTTTGATATGTGACGGCGGCGCGGTAATTCGACAACTGGTGGGGCAAAACGTTTTGTCCGATGCCATACTGATACATTCGATGATGATTTTTTCAATACGTGCAGGCCGTGGCTTGCCGCCGTGAGCCGCTGGAAGGAGGCAGCATGTCCGATGCCGTTCGTGCCGAGACAGTCGCGCACGAGGTCGACGATGCCGCCCGCCAGCTCGCCCAGGCGGGCCGCTTGGACCTGACGCGCGAGTTTATCCAGCATGGCGACGTGACGGTCTATGCACATGTGACCTCGGTGGCGCGGGCGAGCCTGTCCTTTGCCGAGCGCCTGGGCCGCGTCGGTGTCTCGGTCGACCGCGCCTCGTTGCTGCGCGGGGCCCTGCTGCACGATTACTTTCTCTATGACTGGCACGATCCCGACCCAAGCCATCGGCTGCATGGCTTTCGCCACCCGTTTTTTGCCCTAGCACGTGCGGAGGAAGATTTTGAGCTGACGTCGCGCGAGCGGAACATTATCGTGCGGCATATGTTTCCGCTGGTGCCGGTGCCGCCGACGTGTCGTGAGGCATGGATTGTATGCCTGGCAGATAAATGGTGTGCTCTGCGCGAGACAGTCGCCGGCCGTCTGCGGCGCAAGGACGAGGCTGACGATGGCGTGAACAGCGAATCGAGCGAAAAGAGGAGAGGGTAGACGGTGGAAACCGCAATCGACATGTCCTTTGACGGCGCGACGCTTGCCGCCTGCCCGCTTTCGGCACTGGTGCTCTCGTTTGCCTTCTACGGTTTTTGCGGCTGGGCATGGGAATCGACAGTCTGCGCCATGCTCAACCACGGACGCTTTGCCAACAGCGGCTTTTTGCTGGGACCGTGTTGCCCTATCTATGGCGCGGGCGGCATTGCCTGCTGGCTGCTGTTGCGCGGGATTCCGGATGCCCCGAGCCAGTTTGTCGCTGCAGCGCTCGTATGCAGCGTGATTGAGTACAGCGTAGGCGTGCTGTTGGAAAAAACAACGGGCGCTCGCTTTTGGGACTATTCGCATCTGCCGTTTAACCTGCACGGACGTATCTGTCTGTACTGGGCCTGCGCGTTTGGCCTGGGTGCGTTGTGCATTTGCCGTTTAGTGGAGCCGGCATTGCTGGGGCTGCTTGGCCATCTGCCGGTGCTGATTGTGCGGTTGTCCGCCTTTATCGTCGCGGTCGCGATGATGGTCGACGCGTTGTGCTCATTGGCGAGCTGGCGGCGTCTGTCTGATCAGCTGGAGCGCGTCCGGGCCGACCTTGCCGACCGCATCAACGAGTCGCTTGCCGACGCGTCCGACTCAATGCTCGAGCGCATTCCCGATTCTACGATTGACTCGGTGGCACAGACGCACATCCGTAGCCGTGCCGTTAACGCGTGGCTGGTCGAGCTGGGTGACGCCGCGCTCGATGCCCTGCGCGAGAAGGCTTCGATGCCGACGTTTATCGCGGATGGTGCTCGCGGCCTGGCGCTTGCCGCCCGCCGCGTGGCCGATGCCGCGCCGAACATGCCGCGTCCGTCGCTCAGTCGTCGCCTTGCCGGCAAGCGCATGAGCCGTCCGGTGCCAAGCGTGTCGCTCAGCCGACGCGACCTGCGCTTCTTCAATGCCTTCCCGCGCTTGCGCATCAACCGCTACGAGGGCGTCATCCGAGCTACCGACCTCCGCGACCGAGCCCGCGAGCTGTTCCGCCGCTAGCCGGGACGGGCGCGCTCACGGCTTCCTTGCTCGCGTATTTCCCGTTCGTTTCGCGTCCGTTGCCGCGCCGTTTCCAAGATTGCGGCACCGTTTCCATTCGACAACGCCGCGTTTAACAACGCCGTATCTGGTCTACACCAGTTGCCCCTCGGCCGCATTATGGGCGCCGACAACGTTCATGCGACCAAGGGAGAGCGAATGTACGATACGGGATCGACAACGTTTATGCTCGTCTGCACCATGCTCGTGTTTTTAATGACACCGGGCTTGGCGTTTTTCTATGGCGGCCTGTCCAGGCGCAAAAATGTCATCAACACCATGCTTATGTGCTTTGGCGCCATTGGCCTGGTTGGTGTGCTGTGGATTGTTGCCGGCTGGTCTCTGGCCTATGGCGGCGACGGTTCCAGCCCGTTTATTGGAGGCCTTGACCAGCTGCTGTGCCTGCCGGTACTCAACCAGGTGCTGCAGGCGGCCGAGGGCAATGCCGCGGACGGTGTCGTCTATCCTCAAATCATCAACATCGCCTTTCAGATGGCGTTTGCCATGATCACTGCCGCTATCGTCACGGGCAGCCTGGCCGGCCGCGTTAAGTTTGGTGCCATGACGGCCTTCCTGGGCATTTGGCTGCTTGTGGTCTATGCGCCGCTTGCCCACATGGTTTGGGGCGGCGATGGCTCCTTTATCGGTGACATTATCGGCGCACTCGACTTTGCCGGTGGCGACGTGGTGCACATTTCGTCCGGTCTTACCGGCCTGATCCTCTGCTTAATGCTTGGCCGTCGTCGTGGCTTTGGCATGGTGAGCTACCGTCCACATAACGTGCCGTTTGTGGCGTTGGGCGCCGGCCTGCTTTGGTTTGGCTGGTTTGGCTTTAACGGCGGCAGCGAGTTTAAGGCCGACGCTGTGGCGGCGCTCGCCATCCTCAACACCGTGACGGCTAGCGCGGCGGGCATGGTCTCGTGGCTTGCCGTCGAGTGCGTGCACACCGGTCGCCCCACGCTGGTGGGCGCCAGCACCGGTCTGGTTGCGGGCCTTGTGGTGGTCACGCCCGGCGCGGGCTTTGTCGAGCCGTGGGCAGCGCTGGTCATGGGCCTGATCGTCTCTCCCATCTGCTACCTGGCCATCAGCCATCTTAAGACCAAATTTGGCTACGACGATGCGCTCGACGCGTTTGGCTGCCACGGCATCGGCGGCATCCTGGGCGGCGTGCTCACGGGGCTGTTCTGCGTGCCGGAGCTCTCGTGGACCGGTAAGGGCGGCCTGTTCTACACGGGCGATGTCTCGCTGCTCATCTCGCAGATTTTGGGCATTGTGGTGACGGTCGCTATTGTACTGGTGCTCGACTTGGTGATCGCCGCGGTGGTCAAGGCGCTGTTCCACGGCAGCCTGCGCGTGGACGAGGCCGACGAGGCGCTGGGCTTGGATGCGAGTCAGCACGGCGAGAGCGCGTATCCCTCGTTCTCCGGACTCGATTAGCAGCTTCCCCAAGCACCGCACCTTGCCGTTCAATCGTCGCTCACGTACTTAAGTACGCTTCGCTCCTCTTTCACGGCAATCTGCGGCACTTGGGAAACCTGCTAAGACCAGTCAGTTGAACTTTTTGATTTCTGAGGTTGGTTTGCGGCACCTGGGAAACCCGTGCCATGTGAAGGACAATTCATTTCTTTATTAAAGAGAGGAATTCACTATGAAGAAAATTACGGCGGTCGTTCGTGCCGAGAAGCTTGAGGTTCTCAAAGACGCGCTGTTTGCTGCTGATGTTCGTGGTATGACCATCAACCAGGTGCAGGGCTGCGGTGCGCAGCATGGCTGGAAGGAATACGTGCGCGGCAACGAGTTGCTTGTCAACACGATCCCTAAGGTGCAGTTCACGCTCATTTGCGCCGATGAGCATGTCGACAGCATTGTCGACATCATCTGTAACGCCGCACGCACCGGAGCCGTCGGCGATGGCAAGATCTGGGTCGAGCCGGTCGAGGAAGTCATCCGCATCCGTACCGGCGAACACGGCCCCGCCGCGGTGTAGAATCGACCGTCTACCATCCGCAACGTTAAAATGCTGCAATGAGGCACAAGACTTGCGTTGTGGATGGACGGATTATGGGTCGTAATAAATATCCCGAGGAGACTGTCGCGAAGATTCTCGACGCGGCGCTGGAGCTATTCTGCGTACAGGGTTATGAGGGGACGAGCATCCAAGACATCGTCGACCGCCTCGATGGCATGACCAAGGGTGCTGTCTATCATCACTTTAAGAGCAAAGAGGAGATTTTCAACGCCGCATTTGATCGGGCAACGGCTCCGATTGCTGAACACCGTCGCGCGACACTCGGTGCTGGCAATATGACGGGAGCTCAAAAGCTCAAACGACTTTATGCGCCCGAGTCCGTCGTTCCGCAAATCGAGCTATGGGCTCGCATGCATCCTGCGGCAGATCCGGTAAAAAGCTCGCGGCTGCTGGCGATGCAGTACCAAGGTTCGTTTGACGAGTCGGCCGATGGCAATCTCTTGCCAGTAATCGAGGAGGGCATCGCCGACGGCTCCATTGCGTGCGAATGCCCGCGCGAAGCAGCGGAGGCCGTATCGTTGTTAGCGAATCTTTGGCTGCTGCCATTGTTTCGTCCGCTCGAGCCCAAGGAGCGAATGCTCGCTCGCGCACAATGTTTGGCACAGATGGCGGCAGCGGTGGGGCTCGATTTGGGTAATGAAGTGCTCCAGACAACGGCCCAGATTTGGGACGTATGGAACCGTGCCGGGTGGTAATATAGATACCAACGGTATGTAATTGATTTGTGAGGGTAGCCACGGCTGCCCTTTTCAAGTCATTAAATACATACTGACAGTATGTATTTGGGGGCAGGCTTATGGCTGGGATGCGAAGAATTAGCGTTTCATTGGCGCCAAAAACAGTGCGATCTATCAGGCTATTTGGTCTTCTTGTTGCACAACTGTGTGCGTATTCGATGCTGTCGGCACTGTGCTTTGCGTGTCCGCTCTACTTGTTCGATTGCAGCGGCTCCTCAACGTTATATGGCGCCGTCGCGGCGATAGCGTTCATACCGGGCGTGCTCGCGACTCCGGTTGGCGGGATTTTGGCGGATCGGGGAAGACATCGCGGGGTTCTTGTGGTACTCGGCATTGTTCTGATGGCTGCATCACTGCTGTTTATCCCCATGAAGCGTTCGCTGCCTCTTGCGGTTGTCGTGGCAGCAATGCTTTGCGTCCAATATGGCATCCAATCGCTGCTGAAACCGATGCTTCAAATTGAGGCGGTGCGCATGACGGGCCAAGAAAAGGTTGAGCGTGCCACTGCGTTGGTCTCGCAGATAATCATGATGAGCAATATCTTGGGGCCTGTAGTCGGGACGGCAGTCTATGGGTGCTTTGGTATCGATACTCTATGCGAAACCGCGGCGTTGACGTTTACGATTTCAGCCCTGCTGTTCGGGGGCGCACTCAAGCAAAATGCCTCATCTGAAACGATGGGAGACGGCGCGACTCGTACGACACGCCGAAACGATTTTCGGGAGTTGATTCGGTACCTGTCTCAAAACTCATCATTGCTCGTTGTGTTTTTGATTGCGGCTATTTTGAACCTTGCGTTAGTTGGGTTAACGATTGGTGCTCCCGTTATTGTTGCAAAGCATCTCGGAATGCAGTCATCCTTCGTTGGGATTATTGAGGTGGCTATGGGCTTAGGTGGTCTTGTCGGCAGTGGTTTGGTCGGTATTTGGCCGCATCGTTTTTCCTTCAAGGGCATATGTCGATATGTTGCGATGATCTGTTTTGGAGTCGTGCCGATTATTGTCACGCTACTGAGCGGTCCTGATGAATTAGCGTTTGCCGCGCTTGCGGCCGGCTCGGCATGGGTCATGGCGTGGGCAAGCATTACATCGGTCGAAATCGTTTCATTTGTTCAGCGGTCAGCGCCAAAGGAATTCTGCGGAAAAGTGCTGGCACTCGTTTATATGACGCTTTCCTGTGCAACGCCTATTGGCCAATTGGTTTACGGGCTCGCATATGATCGATGGACACCGGCGATTGTATTCGCAGGCATGTTGGCGGTGCTGACGTTGACGACGGCGCTGTTTTATCGGCTGAAAAGTCGCTTGTGGCGATTGTCTTAGCGCGCTGGGGCACCGTGAATTTGTGGAGGCGGTGGTACGCCGCGCCGGGACGGCATTGTTTAGGCATGCCTCTCCTTCGTCTACAATATCGTGCAGACGAAGGAGAGGCATGCCCATGATCAAGATGTTTGCGAGTGACTTAGACGGAACGCTGCTGAACGCCCTGCATGAGGCGGATGGGACCATCCGCCGTGCCATTCGCGAGCTGACCGAAGCTGGCCTGCATGTGGTTCCCGCGACCGGACGCTCGACGCTGCCGATCGGCGAGCATGGCTTTACGGGCCTGGCGCTTGACGCCTGCTGCTCCAATGGATCCATCGTGCGCGACAGTCATGGCGAGGTGCTCAAAACCTGGACCATTGACCCGCAGATCACCGAGGAACTGCTCAAGGAGTTTCCGGACATTTGCTTTGATTGCTCCACGCCCGATGGCATGTTCTCGAGCGGCTCGTTCGAGATGCATCAGGCGGGCTTTAAAAAGGACAGCCCTATCAAGCGTATCGTGATGCGTGGCATGCGTGCACGTGGCGGGTATCACGAGGAGCAATATTTCGACCAGTCGATCGGTGACATCCTGCGCCACGATGTGTGCAAGATCAACTGCCGCGTGACCTCGCCCGAGCTGGAGCGTGACCTTAAAGCATATTTGGCCGAGCGATCGGACCGCGTGGTCAACGCGCCGTTCGATCCGGTGATGTTCGAGATCACGGACGTGGCGTGCAACAAGGGCGAGAGCGTGGCCTGGCTGGCGGGCTACTACGGTATTGCCGAGGATGAGGTCGCGGTCTACGGCGACGGCGGCAACGATATCGCCATGCTCAATCGTTTTCGTCACAGCTACGCGACCAAAAACGCAAGCGATGCAGCCAAGGCCGCCGCGAGCGCGACCATCGGCAGCTGCATGGTCCACGCCGTCCCCAAACACATGCTCGCCACCATGCGCAAGCAAAACTCCCGCACCGTCATCGAATAATGTGACAAAAGGACAGCCCCTTTGTCACAGGGGTCTGTGTGCTTGGAATACGAACATATATTCGTATATATAACTAAGCTCTGGTAGAATCGGTATCGTTGACGGCAGTTCCATGTGCCGGGCAACGCCCTCCATCTGATGGGAGGTGATGCCCATGACCGATCTGATTGATTTTGTGAGACTTCTGACCGCTTTGGTCTCGTTCTTCACAGCGCTCGTCGGGCTTTCCGAGGCACTCAAGCAACGTTCGAAGCAACGTAAAAGGGGTCGCCGCCGCTAAGGCGTTGACCCCTTAATCCAAGCAACGGCGCTGCCCAGCTTTCCAGAACTTGGGCTGCCGTCGACACTATTCTACCCACGAATGACATTTTGGACAATCGGTAATGCCGCTCTAAAAGCCTGGCACAACCGGCACAACCTAGGCGGTCGCTGGATGTGACAAAGAGGCTGCCCCTTCGTCACATCCCAAATATTGCCTTTACGTGTTGATACACACGGTGTGCAATAATACTCGCACTGTGCAATAGCGCACAGGTTGAGTAACAAGGAGGACGTTTGTCCCAGCTCGAGAAATGTGATCGCCGGTCCCTTCGCTCGCAGCGCGCCCTTCGCCAGGCGCTTGCCAGCGAGCTTGCCGAAAGCGGCGACCTTTCACGCATTAACGTCGCGTCGCTCACCGAGCGCGCCGGTCTTACACGCCGCACGTTCTATTCGCACTACCGCGATATCCCCGACTTTATCAGCCAGATCGAGGACGGCCTGCTTGCCGAGATTCGCGAGCGGGTGGAGCTTATCACCGCAGCTCAATTACCCGATCTTTACCGCAATATCGACGAGCTCGAGCCGGCACCCGGTTCGGTTGAGCTGCTGCGCTATCTTGCGGCTAATCGCGACCTTATCGGGGCTCTGCTGGGCCCGGGCGGCGACCCCGCCTTTATTAAAAAGATTATCGACACCGCGCGTGAGGCTGTGGTGCCGCGTGCACAGACGGGCATTTTGGGCTTGGCGCTGGGCACCTTCTTTGACTACTACGTCACCTATGTCGTAAGTGCCGAGGTCGGCATGATCCAACGTTGGTTTGAGCGTGACCTTTCCGAATCGCCCGAGACCATGGCGCGCATTATGACGGTTATCGCCTTTGTGCGCCCCGGCGACCTGTATGGCCAACCCATCGATATCAACGTGCCGGAATACGGCATGAAGCTATTGAATCTGCAGCTCGAGGATGCGGTCGACACCACCGCAACCGTCGAGTCCAACAACTAAGAGGAGAGACAGATGAGCAAACTCGTCGAGGGCATTAAGGACCGTGTGGTTGCTGCCGCACGCGAGGCCGCGCCCGCCGTGGTGGACGCCGCGCAGAAGGCCGCGACTGCCGCTGCCGAGAAGGTCGCCGAGGCAGTTGCCGATGCCAAGAACGCGGCAGGGGAGACGTCCATCGCCAGTGAGCCCGCCGCCGCTGAGCCCGTAGCCGCCGCCCACGCCCCCGAAGGCGCGATCTTCAACCCCGAAAACGCTCGTGGCAACCTGCACCTGGGCATCGACGTGGGCTCCACCACCGTTAAGCTCGCCGTGCTCAACGACGATAACCAGATCGTCTACGCCAAGTACCAGCGCCACCACACCGACGTCCGTGCCTGCGCCCGCGACCTGTTCGAGGGCGCTGCGACCGTGCTGCCGACGGCCCAGATGACCTGCGCCATCACCGGCTCGGGCGGCCTGCTGCTGTCCCAGTGGCTCGACCTGGAGTTTGTCCAGGAGGTCATCGCCAGTAAGCGCGCCGTCGAGACCCTTATCCCGGCCACCGACGTCGCCATCGAGTTGGGTGGCGAAGACGCCAAGATCATCTACTTCGACAACGGCATCGAGCAGCGCATGAACGGCACCTGCGCTGGCGGTACGGGCGCGTTCATCGACCAGATGGCAACCCTGCTGCACACCGACGCCAGCGGCCTCAACGAGCTCGCGGCCAACGCCACCACCATCTATCCAATCGCCAGCCGCTGCGGCGTCTTTGCCAAGACCGACGTCCAGCCGCTGCTCAACGAAGGCGCCCGCCCCGAGGACGTGGCGGCCTCCATCTTCCAGGCTGTCGTGACCCAGACCATTTCGGGCCTGGCGTGCGGCCGTCCCATTCGCGGCAACGTCGCCTTCCTGGGCGGCCCGCTGCAGTACCTCTCCGAGCTGCGCCACCGCTTCTACCTCACGCTCAACCTGGACGAGGAGCACCGCATTGTGCCCCAAAACGCCCACCTGTTTGTGGCGAGCGGCGCCGCCATGGCGCACGAGTCCAATAAGCTCAGTACGTTCCCGCAGCTCATCGAGGCCATCGATGCCCTGGGCGACACACAGGGTGCCGAGGTCGAGCGCCTGGATCCGCTCTTTGCCACCGACGAGGACTTTGCCGAGTTCAAAACCCGCCACGACCAGGAAGTCGTCCCCAAGGGCAAGCTCGAAGGCTACACCGGCCGCGTGTTCATTGGCATCGACGCCGGCTCCACCACCATGAAGGCCGCGCTCGTGGGCGAGGACGGCCAGCTGCTGCACACCTGGTACGGCAACAACAACGGCGACATCCTGGGCACGGCCAAGGTCATCATGGCCGATTTCTACAACCACATCCCCGCCGGCTGCACTATCGGCCACGTGACCACCACGGGCTACGGCGAGGCGCTGCTCATCGAGGCCCTCAAGGCCGACTCCGGCGAGATCGAGACCGTCGCGCACCTGCGCGGCGCCAAGGCGTTCCTGCCCGGCGTCGAGTTCATCCTGGACATTGGCGGCCAGGACATGAAGTGCCTGCGCGTCAAGGACGGCGTCATCGAGCACATCATGCTCAACGAGGCCTGCTCGTCGGGCTGCGGCAGCTTTATCGAGAGCTTCGCCGTGTCTATGAACATGGACGTGCGCGCGTTCGCCGATGCCGCCATCCATGCCAAGGCCCCGGTCGACCTGGGTAGTCGCTGTACGGTCTTTATGAACTCGCGCGTCAAGCAGGCGCAAAAGGAAGGCGCCACGGTGGGCGACATCGCGGCCGGCCTGTCCTATTCCGTCATCAAGAATGCCCTGTTCAAGGTCATTAAGCTGCGCGATCCCAAGGAGATCGGCAGTCAGGTGATCGTCCAGGGCGGCACCTTTATGTCCGATGCCACGCTGCGCGCATTTGAGCAGCTCACCGGCGTTCATGCCGTGCGTCCCGACATCGCCGGCTGCATGGGCGCCTACGGTGCGGCCCTGCTCGCCCGCGATCGCGCCGGCGCCGACGGCACCTCGACCATCCTTTCGGCCGAGGACATCGCGCACCTCACCGTGACGCAAAAGCATGTCCGCTGCGGCCGTTGCTCCAACAACTGCCAGCTCACCGTTAACGACTTTGGCGGCGGCAGGCGCTTCATTACCGGCAACCGCTGCGAGAAGGGCGCTGGCCACAAAAAGCAGAAGACCGAGGCCCCCAACCTCTTCAAAAAGAAAAACGAGTTGCTGTTTAACCGCGAGGTCCTGAGTCCCGACGAGGCCCCGCGCGGCACCGTGGGTATCCCGCGCGCACTTAACATGTACGAGAACTATCCCTTCTGGCACGCGTTCTTTACGCGCCTGGGCTTTAGCGTGCAGCTCTCCGACCAGTCGAGCAAGAAGACCTACCAGGCGGGCATCGAGTCCATGCCGTCCGAGAGCGTGTGCTACCCGGCAAAGATGAGCCACGGCCATGTGATGAACCTTATCGACCGCGATGTCGACTTCATTTGGATGCCGTGCGTGCGCTGGGAGCGCAAGGAGGATCCGACCGCCGGCAACTGCTATAACTGCCCCATCGTCATGAGCTATCCCACGGCGCTGGCGCTCAACATCGACGAGATCCGCGAGCAAAACATCGAGTTCCTGTACCCGTTTGTGCCCTATCACGATAAGACCGAGCTCAAGCGCCGCCTGTACCAGGTGCTCGCCGTCGACCGCGTGGCCGATGCGCAAGCTGGTCGCGGCCGCGTGCGCGGTCCTAAAATCACGCGCTCCGAGGTCGATGCCGCTGTCAACGCTGCTTTTGAGGCCGATGCGCGCTTCCACGAGGATATCCAGACCATGGGCGAGGAGGCCCTTAAGTGGGTCGAGGACCACGGCGGCCACGGCATCGTACTCGCCGGCCGTCCCTACCATAACGACCCCGAGATCAACCATGCCCTGCCCGAGCTTATCTCGAGCTTTGGCTTTGCGGTCTTTACCGAGGATTCGCTTGCGCACCTGGTAAAGCCCGAACGCCCCATCCGCGTCGTCGACCAGTGGATGTACCACAGCCGTCTGTACGCCGTCGCCCGTTTTGTGACGATGCGCAACGACCTGGACCTGATCCAGCTCAATTCCTTCGGCTGCGGTCTCGATGCCCTGACTACCGACCAGGTGCAGGAGATCCTGGAGGCCAGCGGTAAGATCTACACTGTGCTCAAGATTGACGAGGTGTCCAACTTGGGCGCCGCGCGTATCCGTATTCGCTCGCTCATGGCAGCGCTCAAGGACCAGGAGGCCGAGCGCTTGGCCGAGGCTACGGCCGCGGGCGAGGCCTACGCGCAGGGCGATGCCGCGCCGGTGGCGCCTTCCACGGATGCCCCCGCGTTCGCGAGCCGTAAGTACACGTTCGAGGCGCAGCGCGAGAGTGCTTCGACCGCGTGGCCCAAGGTGCCCTTTACCGAGCAGATGCGCGACGAGGGCTATACCATCCTGTGCCCGCAGATGGCACCGATTCACTTTGACCTGGTCAAAGAGGTGTTCCGCGGTGCCGGCTACAACCTGGAGCTGCTGCCCTCGACCGACCACGACGCCGTCGAGGCCGGCCTGCGCTATGTGAACAACGACATCTGCTATCCATCGATTCTGGTAACGGGCCAGATTATGGAGGCCATCGAGAGCGGTCGGTACGACCTGTCCAAGACGGCTGTGGTTATCAGCCAGACCGGCGGCGGCTGCCGTGCTACCAACTACATCGCGCTCATCCGCAAGGCCCTGCGCGAGAGCGGCCACCCCGAGATTCCGGTGATCTCGCTTTCGGCCGTGGCGCTGGGCGAGGACAACCCCGGCTTTAAGATTACGCCGGCGCTGCTTAAGCAGGCCGTGTACGCGGTGCTCTTTGGCGACGTGATGATGCAGATGCTCTACCGCTGCCGTCCGTACGAGGCCACGCCCGGTGCTGCCAACGCGCTCTACGAGGAGTATATGGCGCGCGCCCGCAAGTTGGCGCCCAAGTTCAACCGTCACAACTACACCAAGCTGTGCCGCGAGGCCATCCGCGCGTTCGACACCATGCCGCTCGTGGGCGAGGGCACCAAGCCGCGCGTGGGCGTGGTCGGCGAGATCCTGGTCAAGTTCCACCCTACGGCCAACAACCACGTGGTCGATGTCATCGAGCGTGAGGGCTGCGAGGCCGTAGTACCGGGCCTGCTCGACTTCTTCCTGTACTCCATGAGCAACGCTGAGCTGCAGAAGGATGAGTTGGGAAGCTCTGCCACTACGCGCGCTGGTATGCAGGCGCTCATTAAGCTGGTGGACTGGATGCGCACGCCGGTGGAAGAGATGCTCGAAAAGTCCCGCCGCTTTGAGGCGCCCGAGCGCATCGGCACCATGGCCGACAAGGCCCGCACGGTGCTTTCGGTGTGCAACAACATGGGCGAGGGCTGGCTGCTCACGGCCGAGATGCTCGACCTAATCGACCATGGCGCGCCCAACATCATCTGCACGCAGCCCTTCGCGTGCCTGCCTAACCACGTGGTGGGCAAGGCCGTGAT
Organism: Collinsella sp.; assembly: GCA_048489175.1. Taxonomy (GTDB): domain Bacteria; phylum Actinomycetota; class Coriobacteriia; order Coriobacteriales; family Coriobacteriaceae; genus Collinsella. The sequence goes on from DBFOIV010000047.1 coordinate 12,643, forward strand.
CAAGGAGCTGCGCCGCCAACATCCCGAGAGCAACATCGTAGCGGTGGACTACGACCCCGGCGCGTCCGAGGTCAACCAGCTCAACCGTATTAAGCTCATGATTAGCGTGGCCAAGGAAAACATGCGCGCCGGCAAGGGCTTTAAGCTCGAGAAGGTGGCGCCGCTCGCGATGGACGAGGTCACCGGCCAGATGCGTGCCCATGACGGCTGCGTGAGCTGCGGCTCGGTCGACGAGAGTGCCGTGGCGTCGGTCGCTGAGCGCCTGGGACGCGGCATTAAGAAGTAACTGGCCTGCTTTGGGCTAGATATGAGGCAAACGGGTGGCAGCCGTACCGGCTACCACCCGTTTTGCTGGACATATGTTGCGCAAACGCCCCGACTATCACCCTTTGCGATCTCAGATTTCAGAAGTATGCGGCAAAATCTGAATAGGTCGAGCACACCGGATATATCCAAGCCCTGTACCTGCGGTTTTATTGGCGGAAAACCGGGGTGTGCTCAAGGGTTCCGGAATTTACCGCATACTTTCGCAAACGACGTCTCGGTGGCAAAAAAATCGCCCTCGGAACCCTGAGATAATGAACAGGTGTAGCCGTTCGCGGCAAAATACCGTCCGTTTATAGAACCCACCCCCATCGCGCGTCATCCTTACGGTTGAATAAATACACATCTATGGAATTACGTTAGAGAGGACCGTTCCATGAGCTACAAGACCGTTTGTGTTGCCGGCGGCGGCGTGTTGGGAAGCCAGATTGCCTTTCAGGCTGCCTACTGCGGCTTTGATGTGACGATCTGGCTGCGCAGCGAGGGCAGCATCGGCCGCACACAGCCCAAGATCGATCATGTGCGCGAGGAGTACATCGCGGCAATCGAGGGCATGGCGGATGGCACAGGCGAGTGGTGCGCCGGTATCGCCGATAGTGGCCAGCCCTTCGACAAGGAGGCGGCATTCGCCGCCGTCGAGCGTGCCTACTCCACACTCAAGCTGGAGCTCGATCTTGCCAAGGCAGCGGCCGATGCCGACTTGGTCATCGAGTCTATGGCCGAGGACACCCAGGCAAAGATCGACTTCTACAAAAAGCTCGCCCCGGTTCTCCCGCAAAAGACCGTCGTCGTGACGAACTCCTCTACGCTGCTGCCGAGCACCTTTGCCAAGTACACCGGCCGTCCCGAGAAGTACCTGTCGCTGCACTTTGCTAACTCCATCTGGAAGAACAACATGACCGAGGTCATGGCGCAGGACCAAACCGACAAGCGCTACTTCGACGAGCTCGTCGACTTCGCCAACGACATTCGCATGCTTGCCCTGCCCGTCAACAAGGAAAAGAACGGCTGCCTGCTCAATTCCATGCTGGTGCCATGGCTGCTTTCGGGTCTCGACCTGTATGTCTCGGGCGTGAGCGATCCCAAGAGCATCGACCTCGCATGGACGCGTGGCACCGGCGCCCCCAAGGGTCCGTTCCGCGTATTCGATACGGTTGGTATCCAGACGGCTTACAACATCGTTATGCAGTACCAGAAGGTGCCGGGCCTGGTGAGCCCGTTGCTCAAAAAGATGATGATGCCCTACAACTTTAAGGCCATGGCATCCGTCCTCAAGCAGATGCTCGACGAAGGCAAGCTGGGCGAAAGCTCGGGCGAGGGCTTCTTCAAGTACTAAAAAATGATCCCTCGGGGACGGAGGAAAGCGGATCATCGCATTTCTGCGTCCCCTGTGCGTCTTGCGGCTAACAGCTCCGGCTGCCGTGAGCCTAAGCTAGCCTTAAGGGGCGTTTGTTAAGCTGCGAGTCATAATTGGACAGGCTGGGCAAACGCCATGGTATATGAGGAAAACGACGGTGGTATTCAAAGACGGTAACGATATGGAATTGAGTGACAAGGACATTAGGCTATTCTCGCGTCGAGCGGCTCTTGCGGGTGCGGCGGGCGCGCTGGCACTTGCCGGGACGGGGCTCACGGGCTGTTCAGTTGGCGGGGCCGGCACGGGTGCCGCATCCACTGCGAGCAACGAGCTCACCGACGAGCAAAAGAAGCTCCACAAGCAGATTCTCGCGACCTACGACGTCGAGAAGCAGGCGGCCATCAAAGACCAGCTCGATGCTGATTACGCCGCAGGCAGCTTCGACGATACCGCCCCGTTCGTCAAGGCAGATCCCCTTGGCACCGATACCCTGAGCTGCTACGTGCGCTTTGCAACGGCGGATCCCGTAACCGTCTCCTACAAGGTCGCCGAACGCAAAAAGGCCGGCGACGCCCCCAAAGTCGCTGCGTTTTCCCGTGCACCCCGCGGCGGCGACACGCCGGCCATAGAGCACGAGTTCAAGGTCATCGGCCTCATTCCCAACCACAAAAACACGGTGACCCTCACCTGTATGGCACAAGACGGTACCAGTCGCACCTCGACCTTTACCATCAAGACGCCGGCTCTCAAGGGCGAGGAAGAAGAGCGGCTCGCCGTCACGGCGGGGGAGTCCAACACGCCGCTCGCCGATGGCCTCTTTACTATTCTGGGCAACGACTCATCCAAGCTCGACTTCATGTACCTCTACGACAACGCGGGCCAGATTCGCGGCGAGGTGCCAATCATCGGCTACCGCAGTCATCGCCTGCTGTTTCCGGGCGACGGTAGCATGATCATGAGCGTCTCGACGACCAAGATGGCCCAGATTAACGCCATCGGCCAGGTGGTAAATGTCTGGAGCACGGGCGACTATGAGTTACACCACGACTATGCCTTCGATGATGACGGCAATCTGCTGGTGCTGGCGAGCCATGCCGGCTCCGAGGCCGATTTGGACGTCGACCGCGCGGCCGCCAAAAAAGACAAGGACGATCGCGTTAATGTCGAGGACCTCATCATTAAGATTGACGTAACCACCGGTGACGTTCCCCTTGTTGTGGACCTGGGCGACATATTCCCCAATCTCAAGGCGAGCGCCAAGGTTGCCTCGGACGGCGACCTGGATTGGATTCACATCAACACGATCCAGTGGCTCGGCGGCGGCACCGTTCTGCTCAGCTCGCGCAAGACCTCAACGGTCATCAAGCTCACGGATATTTACGGCACGCCTACGGTCGATTGGCTTATGGGCTCGCCAGAGTTTTGGGCCGGCTCGGGCTTTGAGGACAAGCTGCTGCAGGCCCAAGGCGATTTTTCGCTCAATGCGGGCCAGCACAGTGTGACCTATCTGCCAAACGACGAGACGACCACGACCGGTCGCTACCAGGTGCTGCTGTACGACAACAACTTTGGTGCGGCCGAGAGCTATCCCAAGTTCGACTGGGGCAAGCTGGGCGCCGCGGTGGTGACCGACTACAGCAGGGGAACGCATTCGTTTGGGCGCATCTTTACGGTGGACGAGACCGCGCACACCTATGAGCTTGTGGACCAGATCGCAGTGCCGTTCTCAGGTTACGTAAGCAGCGCGCAACGCGTCGGCGATTCAAATAGTATGCTCGTGGCATCGGGCCAGGCCAAGACCTTCACCGAGTACGATCGCTATGGACTGCCCATCGCCACCTACGAAATGGAAGCCGAGAAGTACATTTACCGCGTGTACAAGTACGAGCTGTAGCGCTGCGCTCGGCTGTGCCTGTGCCCCGCGGCTGCGCGCGCTCGTGCCGGGCCTACCTCGCGCCCCGCATCACTTCACGTCAAACTCCACGCGACCGAGTTCGGGCACATTGAGGTCGATGAGCTTGCGGGCGATGTGACGGTCGTGTGCCCCAAGCGTCTCGCCTGTCGTCACATGGGCGACAATCTCGCGCTCGACGATGCCTTCCTCATCGCCTTCGGTGGCCGAGGTTTCGACGGCGACGGTGTAATCCTTAAAGCCTGGCAGCACCGCGGCAAGCTCGCGCGTGGTTTCGGTGACGCCGTAGCCGTCCTGCACGCCGGACTGCGCCGAGCCAATAGACCCCGCCGTCATGACGATGCAGGGGATGGCAAAGACTACCGTGCCCACAATGATGCGGCGGCGCACCTTGCGTGATAGCTCGTCGACCTCGGCATCTTCCTCGGCAGTCACAATGCCGTCGCCGTTGAGGTCGCGCTTGAGCGGCACGCGCAAAAGAAGCAGAACGGCTTCGGCCGCGAGTGCGATAAAGACCACGTTGATGCCAAACTCGTAAAGCGCCGAGAGAAACAGTGACCCGCTTGCGATGGCGATGCCATAGCCCGCCGCG
>DBFOIV010000048.1:0-4908 GCA_048489175.1 Collinsella sp.
ATCGGTCTGAGTAATAACGCCTTTAATTAGACCGATGCGTCTTGAACGCACCTGGCGTTTCGCCGAATGCTTCTTTGAATTTTGAGTAAAAGAATGACATGTTGGAGATGCCGACTTTTCGGGCTACATACTGCACGCTGCGCTCGGTGTTATTGAGAAGATATGCCGCCTCTGTGAGCTGCTGGTTGAGCTTGATTTGCGAAAACGTTTTGCCGGTTTTTTGCTTGATCAAGCTGCTGAGATAGCTGGTGCTATAAGCCGTATCGCTCGCAATGCTTTCGAGTGTGCAGTCGCCGTAGCTTCGCTCAATATGATTCAGAATCGACACGATGCGTTCGTCCGACATGATCGCCTGGTTATCAGTTGCGGAGCGTCGGTACAGTCCTCGAATGAGAACAAGGAATAGGCTGACGGCGAGGTGCCTCATGAGTTCATTGGAATAGGCATCTTTAAAGTGATATTCGATAAAGAGCATCTCGATGAGGCGTCGCGCATGTCGGGCGTATTCCTCTGGAAGAATGAGATATTTTCGGGCCTCGCGGTTTTTGGACACAAAATCAAATAGAAGATTCGTTAATGGTGACGCGCCGGGTAGCTGGCTCAGGAACAACGAATCGAACATTTCTTTTTTGAAGACGATCGAAATGACGATATCATGCTCGCCCTTAACGTATGGAACGCTTCTGACTACGCCGGTGTTGCAAATGAGCACGTCGCCCTTTTTAAGGAGTAGTCGCCGTCCGTTGACGATAAACGTGCAGACGCCGTCGTACACGTAGTTAAGCTCCATATCCCGATTGATATGAGGAGGAATGTCGGTAAAGCGCGACTCCTTGATAAGGCCCACGGGGTTTTCGTCGAGGGTTTCTTTCCAATCAAACAGATAGACTTCTTCGCCGTTAATGGTTGTGGTTTCCACCCTGTTATATCGCGGGCTGAGCTCTCCCGGATGCGTGCGATGCCACTCTTCGGTCTCGGTATGCGTATAGAGCAGCTGTTTGAGATTCGAATCCATGGGGTGCTCCAGGGGTGAACGGTAGAATCGATGCCTTAAACGGTATTATATCTAAAAAAATGTTATAAACCCACGCTTTCTATGCGATATCTTATGCATCTTGTTCTTCCTAGTATTGGGTTATCCGCTGGAGCATCCGATCAAGGAGGGCAAATGAGTAAGTTAAAACATGGGTTTGACTCCGACTTTTTATGGGGCGGAGCCATATCGTGCTCGCAGGCCGATGGCGCCTGGAATGAGGGCGGAAAGGGAAAGTCGACGCAGGATTGTCGATGGCTGGATGGTACCTGGACTCATGACCAGATTGAGGACAAGCATCAAAACAACCCCTTCTGCCATGACGAACTAATGAACGCTCTCGCAGATGATGGTGTTGAGTTCTACCCGTTTAGGCGCGGTAACGACTTCTATCATCACTACCGTGAGGACATCGCGCTTTTTGCGGAGATGGGCCTCAAGCTGTTCCGCACTTCTATTTGCTGGAGTCGAATCTATCCTAACGGAGATGATCTTGAGCCTAACCGCGAAGGCATCGAGTGGTATCGAAGCATGCTGGGTGAGTGCAAAAAGCACGGCATTAAAACCTTCGTCACCATGCTCCACTATGACATCCCGGTAAATCTTGTCACCACATATGGGGGATGGAAGAATCGCAAGACGATTGATTTCTTCGCCCGCTATGTCGAGACAATCGTTACGGAATTGGGCGATCTGGTCGATTTCTGGCTGCCTTTTAACGAGTTCAATGCAGCGCGTTTTTCGCCTTGGGACGGGGTCTGTCTGGTCAAAGACGAAGAGGGGGAGAACTTCGATCGAGCCATCTTCCAGTGCCTGCACCACGAGTTCGTTGCCAATGCGCGTGCCGTCGAGATTGTCCATCGTCTTTCGCCCGATACTCCCGTTGGCGGCATGATCGCTCGATTCTGTACGTATCCCGCCACCTGCCGTCCCGAAGATAACATGCAGGCTATTCACGACGACCAGTATTCCAACTGGTTCTATACGGACGTGATGGCTCGTGGAAAATACCCCGCTTATATGAATCGCTATTTCGACGCGTGCGATATCGAGATTCAAATGGAGCCGGGCGATGAAGAGCTCATCGCTCGCAACACGGTCGACTTCCTGGCCTTCTCGTACTACTTTTCCCAGGTATCCACCTGCGATCAGGGATGGGAGAAGACTGCGGGAAATCTGGTCATGGCAAACAAGAACCCTTATCTCGAGACGAGTGAGTGGGGCTGGCAGCTCGATCCCATTGGCCTGAGGGTTACCCTTAACCAGATGTATGACCGCTATGGGCTGCCCCTGTATATCGCCGAGAACGGCCTCGGTACATCTGATGTAGTCGAGGAGGATGGCAGCATCCACGACGAGTATCGAATCGATTATTTGCGCCAGCACATAAAGTGCCTTAAAGAAGCGGTGATCGATGGCGTTGACGTGCGCGGATACATGATCTGGGGATTCATTGACCTTGTTGCCTGCGGTCCTCTTACGATGGACAAGCGCTACGGGCTTATCTATGTCGATCTGGATAATTGCGGCAACGGCACTGCGGAGCGCTCGCGTAAAGACTCTTTCTATTGGTATCAGAAATGTATCGCCACTAATGGCGAGGATCTTGGGTAGGAGTGATTGTCGTGGCAGACAAGAAGGAACTGGCCGCTCGTGTCCTCGAGCTCGTGGGCGGCGCCGATAACGTTGTTATGGCAACGCACTGCATTACAAGGCTCAGATTCAACCTGAAGGACGATAGCAAGGCAGACCTGGAGGCCCTTAAGACGCTTGACGGCGCCTTGGGCGCGCAGGTTAAAGACGGACAGTGGCAAGTTATCATCGGCGCCAGCGTGGGGTCGGTATATGACGAATTGGAGCCCATGCTAGGTGACAGGATGGGTGGCGAGGTCTCCGCCGACGCCGAGCAGCCTGAGCTCCAAAAAGGTTCGGCTCGCGTATTCGATATCATCACCGGCATCTTTTCCGCTATCATTCCCGCACTGGTGGCGGGAGGCATCGTAAAGGGCATCCTGGCTGCTATCGCGGCTTTTGGAATCGACACGGGTGCCGGCGACTTTGCGATATTCAATATGATTTCGGATATCCCGTTCTACTTCTTGCCGTTTTTGCTGGCAATGTCTACAGCTGATAAGTTCCGGGTCAACCGTTCGCTTGCGCTTTGTGTTGCCGGATCGCTGATGTACCCGACCATTGTCAACGCTGTCGGTACGGGCGAGACGCCCCTTGCGCTGTTCGGTTTTGCGGTGCCGATTTTTAGCTACGCCGATTCCGTGTTCCCGGTTATCTTTGGCGTCATTGGCTTGTCTTTTGTATATCGTGCAATCGACAAAGTCGTGCCGGATCTTTTTAAGCTCGTTGTCGTTCCGGCGCTCTCCCTTGCTATCGTGATTCCCGTCAACCTGTTTGTGCTCGCTTCGATTGGTGCCTGGTGCGGTCTTGGTCTTGCCAACGGTATCGTTTGGCTATTCTCGACGTTAGGCCCCGTTGCCGGTTTTCTGCTGGGCTTCTTTATGCCGCTTATCGTGCTCTTCGGCATGCATCAGTCAACGAGCCCTATCCAGATTTCCAATATCGCAACGCTTGGGTATGACTATCTGCTCCCGATCTCTTTCTGCCATAACCTCGCCGAAAGCGGTGCGTCTTTTGGTGCAGCCCTGCGCATGACCGACGAAAAGCTCAAGTCCGCTGCAATGACGTGCGCCTTCTCAGCATTTATGGGAATTTCCGAGCCCGCCTTGTTTACCGTTCAGGTTCCTAACAGGACTCCGCTTATCGCTGCGATGATTGCGGATGGCATTGGCGGTGCGCTTACCGTTGTTCTCGGCGCAAAGTGCTTCGGCTTTGTTATGCCCGGCATTACCTCGTTGCCCGTTTATGCCGATCCAAGCGGCAATCCCATGAACCTGATCATGATTGTCGTCTGCATCGCTTTGACTTGGGTTATCTCTGCGGCGCTCTCGTTTGCGCTCTATGGTCGTTTCGACAAAAAGTAACGACGTTTTGAGATAGACAATATTAATCGGCCGCTCGCCGGGGAATCGTTCTGCGACGCCCCAGCGAGCGGCATTTTATTGGTGGGGCGTGTCGTGTCGCCAACGGCGGCATGCCGCCTCGCCGCGCTAGTTGCGTCTGCCGCCTCCGTTGGCGCCCTGACGCCCCTGTGCCGCGCGATTGCGACCGGCAGTGTTCTGCGCGCGGGACATACCGCCGTGACCCTTGCTGCCCTTGGGCCCCTTGCCGGCGGCGCCACCGTGGGCCTTGCCGCCCTTCTTGCCGGTGCCATGCCCACCGCCGGCAGACGTCTCGCCCGGGCGTGGCGGCACGGGGCGAATCAGGCAATGCTTGGTATAGCCGATCAGATCACGACGCCCGGCCTTCTCTAGCGCCTCGCGCACCAGCTTGTAGTTCTCGGGCTTGCGATACTGGATGAGCGCGCGTTGCATAGCCTTCTCGTGCGGGTCGCGCGCCACGTAGATCGGCTCCATGGTGCGCGGGTCCACGCCGGTGTAGTACATGCAGGTCGACATGGTGGACGGCGTGGGGTAGAAGTCCTGCACCTGCTCGGGCATGTAGCCCATGTCGCGCACGGCCTCGGCAAGGTCCACGGCTTCCTTCATGGTTGAACCGGGGTGGCTCGAGATCAGATACGGCACCACGTACTGCTTGAGTCCGTACTCGCGGTTCAGGCGCTCAAATTTGCGACAGAACGCATCGTAGACGGCGCGGCTCGGCTTGCCCATCACGGAGAGCACCGCGTCGCTCACATGCTCGGGCGCCACGCGTAGCTGGCCCGAGACATGGTGCTCCAGCAGCTCGCGCAAAAACTCGTCCGAGGCATCGGCCATAGTGTAGTCAAAACGGATGCCGCTGCG
>DBFOIV010000049.1:0-3227 GCA_048489175.1 Collinsella sp.
GGGCGTTGGGCAGCGAGCGCACGAGCTTAATAACGCCGACCGGATCGGGCCCGCGATCGATCATGTCGCCCAGCACGTACAGCGTGTCGTCGGACGTCAACGAGATCTTAGACAGGGCCTCGTCAAGCGCACGCACGTGCCCGTGAGCATCAGATGTCACATAGATCGCCATGGTACGCCTCTCCTTGCATTGCGGCCGAAGCCCGGCGCCGCAACTAAAACTTCAAGTTGAACTTAAACGTTACCCATTGTACTCCGTTGCAATAAAGCTGGAAAGGGTTTCCGAGCAGAGGCAAAGACGGCAGCCGTCTATGACGATATCGCGCACGCCCGCAATCCAACCCCATAAACCCACCATCTTTGGGTACAAATAACCGCAGACAACTGACCGTGCCACGCCAACCACCCAGGAGCGGACACCATCTATGAACCAGATCCTTCTCTTTATCGGCCTCGTCATCATTTTGTGCCTGACCATCAAACCCGTCGGCAAAAAACTCCCCTTCCCCACCCTGCTCATCTTTATCGCGCTCGGCATGCTGTTGGGCGTCAACGGCCCGGCGCATATCGACTTTAGCGACTACGCGCTCACCGAAACCGTCTGCAGCACGGCGCTGCTGTTCATCATGTTCTACGGCGGCTTTAACACCAACATCGACCGCGCCAAGCCCGTCGCCGTGCCCGCGGTGCTGCTGAGCACGCTCGGCGTCGTCATCACCGCAGGCATCACCGGCGTGTTCGCCCACTTCGTGCTGGGCTTCGACTGGATCGGCGGCCTGCTGCTGGGATCAGTCGTGGCATCCACCGACGCGGCCAGCGTCTTTAGCGTACTGCGTGAGCACAGCCTGTCGCTGAGAGGTGGCACCGACTCGCTGCTCGAGGTCGAATCGGGCTCCAACGACCCCGTCGCCTACATGCTCACCGCCGTGCTCGCCACACTCGCGACCGGCGGCGACATCAACATTCCCGCACTGCTGGCCAAGCAGATTATCCTGGGCGCGGGCCTGGGCCTTGCCCTCGGCTGGGCGGCGGGCCGCCTGATTGAACGCGCACATGCAACGGCCGAAGGTGCGCAGACCATCTTTTTGTTCGCCGTGGCCATCGTCGCCTACGCGCTGCCGAGCTACCTGGGCGGCAACGGATTTTTGGCCGTGTACCTGGCCGGCATTGTGCTGGGTGCGAGCGACATCACCGGCAAGGTCGAGATGGCGCACTTCTTCGATACCCTCACCGAGATGGCCGAGATGACGATCTTCTTCTTGCTCGGCCTGCTCGTAACGCCCGCACGCCTGCCACAGATGCTGCTGCCGGGCCTGGCGCTCATGGCGTTTATGCTCTTTGTGAGCCGCCCCATCGCCGTCGGCGTGCTCCTAGCGCCCTTTAAGACGAACCCTCGCCAGGTTGCGCTCGTAAGCTGGGCGGGTCTGCGCGGCGCGGCTTCGGTCGTGTTTAGCCTCTTTACCGTGGTGGCCGGTGTTCCTGGCGGTCACGACCTGTTTGACCTGGTATTTGTGATTGCCGTGTCGAGCATTGTGGTGCAGGGCTCGCTGCTACCGGCGGTGGCGAAAAAGCTCAATATGATCGACGCGGAAGGCGACGTGCGCCGTACGTTTAACGATTACCGCGACGAGGACGGCATGTCGTTTGTCAAGTTCAAGGTGGGCGCGGGCCATCCGTTTTCCGGACGCTCGCTCGCCGATATTGGCAGCGCCACGGACATGCTCGTCGTCCTGGTGCTGCGCGATGGCGCGCACCCGGTGCTGCCCAATGGCGATACCGTGATTGAGGAAGGCGACCTATTGGTGATGGCTGCCCCGACGTTTGAAGAGCGTGCCGAGGTTACGCTGCGCGAGGTCACCGTGACGCCCCACGGTCGCCTGGCCGGCCAGCGCCTGCGCGACGTGCCGCAAGGCAAGCATCCGTTTATTGTGGTGATGCTCAAGCGCGACGGCCAAACGATCATTCCCGATGGCAACACCCTAATATACGCCGGCGACGAAGCCGTCATTGCCACACTGGCGTCGTAGCGGGCAGGAGGTAGCTAATTTGCGGCGAAGAGATCAAGCACCTAGAGAACCTAATGCCTTCGCTCGCAGATTTGGATTTGCCTGAGGAGTAAAGCATCCCTCCCCCATGTAACCATCCTGTAAATCATAGCGACGCACTCGAGTTTTACCGTGATGCGGTCGCGCCTGGCGCTCCACTGTGCTAAAGTATCCCGAACGTTCAAACGACTACAAGGGGGAACTAGAAGATGGCACGTGTGCACAACTTCTCAGCTGGCCCGGCCGCACTGCCCACAAGCGTGCTCGCCGAGATCGCCGACGAGATGATGGACTACCGCGGTTGCGGCATGTCCGTGCTCGAGATGAGCCATCGATCTAGCATGTACCAGCAGATCATCGATGACGCTGAGGCAACTCTGCGCCGCCTGCTGAGCATCCCCAACAACTACCGCGTCCTGTTTTTGCAGGGCGGCGCCACGCTGCAGTTTGCGGGCATCCCCATGAACCTCATGCGCCGCGGCCGCGCCGGCTACATCGTGACCGGCAACTTTGCCAACAAGGCATACAAAGAAGCCACCAAGTACGGCGAGGCCGTGTTGCTCGCGAGTTCCGAGGACACCAACTTCGACCGCATTCCCACCATGGCCGACATCAACGCGTGCATTGCCGACGAGGCCGCGGGCGACGGGCTCGACTACGTCTACATCTGCCAGAACAACACCATCTTTGGCACCATGTACCACGAGCTGCCCGCTTGCGGCGACGTGCCGCTGGTCGCCGATGTCTCGAGCTGCTTTTTGTCGCAGCCGCTCGACGTCGAACGCTACGGGCTCATCTACGCCGGCGCGCAGAAAAACGCCGGCGCCGCGGGTGTGACCGTGGTCATCGTGCGCGACGACCTCATCGCAGATGGCCCCGCCTTTGCGCAGACGCCGCAGTACATGGACCTCAAGACCCAGGCCGCCAAGGGCTCCATGCTCAACACGCCCAACACCTTTGGTATCTACGTATGCGGCAAGGTGTTCCGTTGGGTTGAGAAAACCGGCGGACTTGGCGCCATGGCCGAGCGCAACTGGGCCAAGGCCAATCTGCTCTATGACCTGCTCGAGCACAGCGAGCTGTTCCATAGCACTACGCAGGCCGACAGCCGCTCCATCGCCAACGTCACCTTCCGCACCGGCGACGCCGAACTCGACGCGGCCTTTGTCGCAGGCGCGGCCG
>DBFOIV010000050.1:0-3982 GCA_048489175.1 Collinsella sp.
AGGACACGGGCCATACGTGTCTTGAACTCGGACAGGAAGCGCGGAGCATCCACGGTCAGTGCCACAAGCGTGCTCTTGTCCGGATCGGACAGGCGGCGCTCATCGCAGATGGTGCGACCGCGGTACTCGCCCAGCAGATCAACACGCAGGTTGCAGCCGAGCGCACCTACGAGCGTGGGGTCGATCGCCACGGCAACGGCCAGCGGATCGTGCAGCGCACAACCACCCAGGTAGGGTGCGTTCATCTCGTACGAGCCAATGTAGTGCTCGACCATGCTCGCAAATGCGCAGCCCGCCATGGTGCCCGAGCCCGTCCAGCCGGCAATGTCGCGGCGTGTGAGCACCACGCGATGCGTCACGTCCAGACCCACCATGGTGAGCTTACGGCCCGAGCGCAGCACCGCGTCGGCTGCCTCGGGGTCGCTCGCCATATTGGCCTCGGCGCCCGCGCTCACGTTGCCGGGCACGGTAAGGGCGCCACCCATCACGACCACGCGGCCGATGGACATCATCGCCGCCGTATCGCGCTCCAGGGCGAGCGCCAGGTTGGAGAGCGGGCCAGTCGCTACGTAGACCAGATCGGGACCATAGGTGCGCGCGGCATCGATCAGATAATCGACCGCAGCGTTGCCGTCGGCCGAGGTCGCCCCCACCGGCTCGTAGGGCGACGCGGGCACGCTCGCGCCGCCGATGCCGTTCTTGCCGTGAATGAGCGCGGTGGACGCCGGCGGCGTATAGGGCTCAGTCGCCTGCAGAGGACGGTCGGCACCCAGGTACACCGGAACCTCGGGGCGACCCAGCAGATCGAGCACCGCCAGGCAATTGTGCGCCGATTGCTCGACGCGCACGTTACCAAAGCACGTGGTGATGCCCACGAGCTCCACCTCGGGGCTCGCGATGGCATAGGCCAGCGCCATCGCATCGTCAACACCCATATCCAGATCAAGGATCAGCTTCTTGATTGCCATTGTTCTACTCCGCTTCTCCGTCTTTATCGTTTAACCAAACCAATGTTCAACTTCGGCGCGCGTGGGAATCGATTGCTGAGCGCCCAGGCGCGACACCGTCACTGCCGAGGCGCGAGCACCCGCGGCCATGCACTCAAAGAGCGGCAAGCCCTCTAGGCGAGCCGCCGCCAACGCGCCGATAAACGTATCGCCGGCGGCCGTGGTATCGACTACCGTACTCGAAAGTGCCGGCATGCGCAGCAGCTCACCGCCATCGCCGAGCGTAACCGAGCCGGCACCGCCCAACGTGATGACCGCAGCTCCGGCACCCTTGTCGAGCAGCGCATTGAGCGCGGTGACGCAACTCGCGTCATCCGTGGGCAGAATGCCCGTCAGCACCTGGCACTCGGTCTCGTTGGGGCAGACCAAGTCGACCGCAGGCCAGACCTCCGCAGGCAGCTCGCAGGCGGGCGCTGGATTAAAGACCGTATAGAACCCCAGCTCGTGAGCGCAAACAAGCGCCTCGGCCGTCGCTGCAAGGTCACATTCGCCCTGGGCGATAAAGACGCTTCCGGCAGCCGGGGCAATCTCGCTGGCGTCGCCGTCGAGCTCATGAGCCACCAGACGCCTCAGCGCGCAGGCAACGTCCGCGCCCGCAAGCGCATGGTTGGCGCCCGGTGACAGTACGATGCGGTTGTCGCCCTCGCAGCGAATGATGGTCGCCGTTCCCGTCTCCACGTCATCGCGATGCACTACAAAGTCACAGTCCACGCCGGCGTCTTGGAGCCCCACCACGAGCGACGCGCCGAACGCGTCGCGACCGACCGCGCCGATCATGTGCGTGCACGCGCCCATACGCGCGGCAGCTACGGCCTGATTGGCGCCCTTGCCGCCGGCGTTGGTGATAAACCCGCTGCCGCCGACGGTCTCGCCCGCGCGCGGTATGCGCTCGCACGCCACCGAAAGGTCCATGTTCATGCTGCCGAACACCGCAACGATGCCGCGATCTGCCATGGAAACCTCCTCATCTGCGGGCTTTGCACCCACCGTCGACCGTCGATTGCGCGCCTTCGCACCTCTATAACTTTAGTTCACTTTGATGTGAACGCACCCTTGAGGTTGCGCCAGCAGCAAGCATTCACAGGAGCAGGCAGCTACAATGAATACGTGCTGATTATTCTCGTCATTGGATGATGTTTTATGGAACAATTCCCACCATTGAGCCCACGCGGACCGCGCCGCGCGCTCGATAACCAGGCGCCGCACGAACGCCCGCGCGCCGACCGCCGCACCGGCGAGTCGCGACGCGGCCCGGTCCCGCATCGAACGCCCACCAACAAGGACGCCCATGCAGCCAAGACCAACACCGGCGCCACACGCTCGTCCGCTGCCGACAAGCAGGCACCCGCTCGTCCCAAGTCCCGCTACATTCCTGCGCTCGATGGTCTGCGTACGCTCGTCGTCGTCGCGGTGGTGCTCTATCACCTCAACCTCACGTGGGCTCAGGGCGGCCTGCTTGGCGTCACGATTTTCTTTGTGCTTTCGGGCTATCTAATCACGCGCCTGCTGCTCAACGAAGTCGCCAAGACCGGCCGCATCGACCTTAAGAGCTTCTGGATTCGCCGCATCCGTCGCCTGGTCCCCGCCGTGGTAACGGTAGTGTTCGTAACCTGCGCGCTGTGCACCATCTTTAACCACGTGATGCTCACCAAGATGCGCCCCGACATCCTGCCGTCGCTGCTGTTCTTCAACAACTGGTGGCAGATTGCCCAAAACGTCTCGTACTTCAATGCCCTGGGCGACCCTTCGCCGCTCACGCACTTTTGGTCGCTTGCCATCGAGGAACAGTTCTACCTAATTTGGCCGCCTCTGCTGTTTGCCATGGTATCCATGCATGTGAGCAAGCCCAACACGCGCCGCGTGGTTCTGGGCCTTGCCGCGGTTTCCGCCCTCGCCATGATGGTGCTTTACAACCCTGCCGCCGACCCCAGCCGCGTGTACTACGGCACCGACACCCGCGTGTTCTCGCTGCTGCTGGGTGCCTGGATGGCCTTTATCCCCGATCGCGACCTGGCGCCGGTGCGTCTCGCACGTCGTTTGGGGCTCAATCGCCTGGCTGGTGCCGCCAAGCACGGCAAGAACGCCGAGGGCAAGCCTGGCGAGAAGGCCGACGAATCAGCCGAGACCGCCCCGGCACAGCCGAGCGCCCTCGTGCGCTTTTGGTCCTCGCCCTCATCCATCGATGTGTTGGGCGTCGTGGGTCTGGTTGGCCTTGCCGCCATGGTCGCGCTCACCAACGGCTACACCGCGTTCCAGTATCGCGGCGGCACGCTGTTATGCTCCATCCTCACGCTCATGGTCATCGCGGCCTGCGTGCAGCCCCAGGGAATGGTTGCCCGTGCGCTGTCCGCCGAGCCGCTCGTGTGGGTTGGCAAGCGCTCGTACAGCATCTACCTGTGGCACTATCCGCTGCTGTTGCTCATGAACCCGGTCGCCAACATCAACGATACGCCCTGGTGGCAGTACATCTTGCAGGTACTTGTGGTAGTCGCCGTAGCCGAGTGCTCTTATCGCTTTATCGAAACGCCGTTTAGGAAGGGCGCCTTCGGCCGCACCGTCACCGAATTCCGCAATGGAACCACCACACCCGCCAACTGGGCACGCGCGCACGTCCCTGTCTGCGCAGCCTGCGCTATCGTGTTGGTCGTCGCACTGGGCGGTCTGATCTTTGTGCCCGAGACGTCTGCGCTGAGCGGCGAGGGCGCCGAAGTTCTGAACAAGGAAGCCAAAAACACCGCGCCCACCGACCAGCAAGCGGCCGACGACACCGACAAGGACAACGACGGCTTCCCCGATGGCTCCTACGACCTGTTGATGATCGGCGACTCCGTGTCGCTGCGCGCCGTTGATTCCTTTGACGGCGTGTTCCCGCACAGCCATATCGATGCCGAAAAGGGCCGCCAGTTTGATGCGGGCCGCGCGACATTTGAGGGCTATATCCAGCAGAACCTTGCCGGCAAGATCGTGGTCTTTGC
>DBFOIV010000051.1:0-7223 GCA_048489175.1 Collinsella sp.
CGGCTGTTTGCTCAACGGGTGCACCGCACGAGGTGCAGAACTTGGCATTATCTGCAAGAAGCTTGCCGCACGAGGCGCAATACCGAGACATTGCCACTCCTTTCGCCACATTTCAATGCAATACGACGATTATACCCAGCGCACAAAATTCCCCATCATAAGTTGCGGTGAAATAGGGACTGTTTGGCGGTCTCGGAGCTTCAATCAGTCCCTATTTCACCGCAACTTTGGAAAGGCACCTTTAGCCATTGGGGACGCACCGAGCACTGGGGTATCATGGCTTGGTTGATATATCTGCATTTACGCGCCTTGTAGGAAGGGGCTGCGCCCATGGCTTTTGAGCCCGCTCAACATAGCTTTATCACGCTCGAGGGCGTCGACGGTGCCGGCAAGTCCACGCAGGCGCGCCTGCTTGCCCGCGCTCTTGAACTCGCTGGCTACCAGGTTGTGAGCCTGCGCGAGCCGGGCGGTACCGCCATCAGCGAAAAGATCCGCGCTCTGCTACTCGACCCCGCCAACACGGCGATGGGCGACACCTGCGAGCTGCTGCTCTACGAGGCAGCGCGTGCCCAGCTGGTGCACGAGGTCATCGCCCCCGCCCTTGCGGCCGGCAAGGTGGTCCTGTGCGATCGTTTCTACGATTCCACGACCTGCTATCAGGCGTTTGCCGATGGCCTCGATCGCCAGATGGTGCGCGACGCCAACAACCTGGCCGTCGCGGGTACGCACCCGGCGCTCACGCTCGTCTATCACATCACGCCCGAGCAGGCGGCGCTGCGCATGGCAGTCCGTGGCGCGGCAGATCGCATGGAGGCCAAGGGCATGGCCTTCCAAGAGCGCGTCTACCAGGGATTTTGCGCCATTGCCGCCGAGGAGCCAAACCGCGTAAAGCTCATCGACGCGACCGCGTCCATCGAGGACGTCTTCGCGCAGACGGTCGAGCAGGTTCGCGCCTACGGCCTCGACATTTCCCAGGACGCCGTCGCCGCCGCGCTTGCCAAGGAGGCCGAGTAACATGGCCCCCGCTCAGGCAAGTCTGCTGGCCAAGCTCGACACCCAAGAGCGCGTGCGCGACTTTTTGACCAATGCCGTCGCCAGCGGTCGCGCATCGCACGCCTACCTGTTTTTGGGCGCGCCCGGCGCGGGCAAGCTCGACGCCGCGTGGGCGCTCGCCCAAGCCTTCCTGTGCGAGCAGGATGGCTGCGGCTCATGCGATAGCTGCGTGCGCGTCGCCCGCCATACACACCCCGACGTGCACTATTACACGCCCGAGAGCGCCACGGGCTACCTCATCGCCCAGACCCGCGAGCTGCTCGACGACGTGCCTCTGGCGCCCATCCGTGCCAAGGCCAAGGTCTACATCATCGACCGTGCCGAGCAACTGCGTGCCAACACCGCCAACGCACTGCTCAAAACACTCGAGGAGCCGCCCGAGGGCGTTATGTTCATCCTGCTGGGCACCTCGGCAGACGTGATGTTGCCCACCATCGTGAGCCGCTGCCAGTGCGTGCCGTTTCGGCTGGTATCGCCCGCCGTCGCCGCGCAGGCCGTGAGCCGCGCCACCGGGCAGGACCCTGCGCGTTGCCGCATGGCCGTCGCCGTAGCGGGAAGCCCCACGCGTGGCATCGAGTTCCTCAAGAGCGCCGAGCGCCAGGACGCCCGCCGTCAGATGGTTCGCGCCATCGATTCGCTTATCGTCGCCGACGAGGCCGACGTGCTCAGCCGCGCCAAGTCACTCATCGTCGCCGTTAAGGCGCCGCTCGCCGAGGTCAAGTCCACGCAGGAAAAGGTGCTCGAGCAAAACGCCGACTACCTGTCGCGTGGAGCATTGAAGCAGCTTGAGGACCGCAACAAGCGCGAACTCAACGCGCGCGAGCGTTCGGGTATCATGGAAGCGCTGGCGAGCGCGCGGACGCTCATGCGCGACGTGCTGCTGACGCTTCAGGACGAGGCGGCCGACGTGGTGAACGAAGACGTGCGCGACACGATCGGGCGGCTTGCCGCCGCGACCAATGTTGCGGGTGCCACCCGGGCGCTCGAGGCAGTCGCGACCGCCGAGCGCAACATCGCCAGAAACGTTACTCCCCAGCTGGCCATCGAGGTCATGTTGTTCGATATCAGGAAGGCACTGAAATGCCGTTAGTCGTACCCGTTAAGTTTACCTACGCCTCGCGCGACCTGTGGTTCGATCCGCAGGATCTGGATATCCTCGAGGCCGATTATGCCATTTGCTCCACCGAGCGCGGAACCGAGATCGGCCTGGTCACGGCCGATCCCTTCGAGGTGCCGCAAGATGAGATCGGTCAGCCGCTCAAGCCCGTGCTGCGTGTGGCGAGCGACATCGACCTGCAGCTTGCCGACGACCTGGCCATCCAGGGCGACGAGGCCATGGTCGACTTCCGCCGCCTGGTCAAGGAGCTCGACCTCGAGATGAAGCCGGTCGGCGTCGAGTACCTGTTTGGCGGCGAGAAGGCCGTGTTCTACTTTGCGGCCGAGGAGCGCGTCGATTTTCGTCAGCTCGTCAAGGACCTGTCCTCGACGCTGCACATTCGCGTCGACATGCGCCAGATCGGCGTGCGCGACGAGACTCGCCTGGTGGGCGGCTATGCCCAGTGCGGCCAGGAGCTCTGTTGCACGCGCTTTGGCGGACAGTTTGAGCCCGTCTCGATTCGCATGGCAAAAGAGCAGGACCTGCCGCTCAACTCGTCCAAGATCAGCGGCGTGTGCGGCCGCCTGATGTGCTGCCTGCGTTATGAGTTCGAGGCGTACAAGGACTTTAAGAGCCGTGCGCCCAAAAAGAAGACGCTCATCGATACGCCGCTTGGCAAGGCGCGTATTCAGGAATATGACACGCCGCGTGAGCAGCTGGTGCTGCGCCTGGAGAACGGCAAAGTCTTTAAGGTCAACCTGGCCGATATGACGTGCTCGGAGGGCTGCAAAAAGAAGGCTGCCGAGCAGGGCTGCAACTGCCGCCCCGATTGCGTGACACGCGATGTGCTCGAGCGCATCGAATCGCCCGAGATGCGCCTGGCGCTCATGGAACTCGATCGCGAGAACGGCGTCGACGTGGGCGATGGTCTGTCGAGTGCCGACCGTCTGGCCGGCACGTCGATGCCCAAGCGCCGTCGTCGCGATGCCGAATCCGATGCTCGCGCCGGTCAGGGGCAGGGCGAGGGCCGTGGCCGCGGAAAGGGCCGTGGTAAGGTTGAGGCACCCGAGGCCGAGGAGGCCGCCGGTGGCCGTCGTCGTCGCAAACGCTCGGGTTCGGGCGATGCCGGCGAGGTCGCTCCCGCAGGCAAGAACGCTTCCCGCGAGCGCGAGGCTCAGCAGCCCCAGCAGCAGAATCGCGGCGGTGGCATGAACCCCACACGCCGTCGTCGCCGTCATCTGTCGAGCGAGGAGCGCGAGGACGCCTTCCGCGCCGCAGCTGCTCGCGAGGCTGGTGCCGCTTCCAAGGGCCCCTCGGTCTCCGATGCGCCTGCCGACAAGGGCGGCAAGTCACGTGGCGAGGAGGAGCGCGCGCCGCGTCCGCGCCGTCGCCATTCCTCGGGCGCGCAACAGAAGCCCTCAGTGCCCTCCGTGGCCGATCAGGTCTCGGATGGCGAGGTCAAGGTCACGCGCCGTCGTCCCGGAGATGGCTGGGGAGCGGCTGCCAAGGCTTCGCGTGGCGCCGCTCGCGACGAGCGCGATTCGCATGAGGACCGTGGAGGCGAGGGCTCGGCCGGCCAAGGCCAAAAGCGCCGTCGCCGTCGCCGTTCCCGCAAGCCGCGCCAGGATGGTGGCGAGGGCTCGACCCCGTCTTCGTCCGCACCACAACCGCCCGCCGGCGAATAACGCCCGCGAGCGGATTTAGCCCGCCTTGCCCCGAGCACATCGGGGTATCATAGCGCCGAATCAACAACCCTCCCTGCGACCGAACGTAGGGAGGGTTGTGTCTTGAAGAGCCATCTGAACATATTGAGCCGTCTGCAGGGTGCCGGTGCCCTACCGTTTGCGGACGAATTGCTACCGTTTGCCGAGCGGGTGGCACGCGAGGCGCTCGAGGCATTGTCGCCAACACGATGTGCCGGCTGCGAGCGCGCCGGTGCGCTTATTTGCCAAGACTGCCTGGCTGCGTTCACGCTCATCGACCCACGTCATAGCTGTACCCGATGCGGCGCCCCGTTTGGGGATTTGCTGTGCACTGAGTGTTCGGTCGAGGGCACGTCCTCGGCAATGGCGGAGGCGCTCGACCGCTGCCTGGCGTGCGCCGTCTATGCGCATCCGCTGCCGCGCATCATTAAAGCGTACAAGGATGCGGGCGAGCGACGTCTGGCTCCGTATCTGGCGGAGCTGCTCTACGACACCGCCCTGCATGCCCAGGTCGTAGCGCCCGAACGCTTAGGAGGTGTGCTGTCCGGTGCGGATGCGGTGGTGTTTGTGCCTGCGACGGCGGCAGCGTTTCGGCGGCGTGGTTTTGATCATATGGAGGCTATCGCGCGCCCATTTTGCGAACTGTCGGGTGTTCCCCTGCTCGATGCTCTCGTCAAGTACGGGCATGGCGACCAGCGCGAACTCGGTCGTGAGGAGCGCCGCGAGCGTGCCCAAGGCATGTACGAGACGGTTGAGGATGTGCGGGGCAAGCGCCTGCTGCTTATCGACGACGTTATCACCACGGGTGCGACGATGGCCGCGGCTTCGGCGGAACTCAAGCGCGCCGGCGCCGCAGCAGTCGATGGCCTTGCTATCGCACGTGTTTGGTAGGGGTGGTTTTGTGGCAGTGAAGATTGAGCGGTGCAACGAGCCGACAGGCGAACAGCTAGCGGCTTCCGTAATCCTAACAGGCGCCTCGGCGCTACGCATGATGCGCGCCGAGCGCCGACAAATGGGTTACATCAGCTGGAGGGACCTCGATCCCGATGAAGAGCGCCGTGTGCTGCGCACGTCGTCGCCCTCGACCGAGGACATCTATCTTCCCGACTTGGTGCGGATTGGGGCCGCAAGCGGCGAGGTGCAAGAAGATCTTTGCTTACTGGTGGGATCTGCGGCGCAGCGCCGCCGCATTCTTGGCGTGAGCTGGTCCGTATGCTCCGGGTTGCCCGCCGGCTCGATTCTAGAGGTGGAACCGGGGGTGTACAGTCTATCTCCCGAGGCCCTTTGTGTTGCCGTTGCGCGCGAGGTCGGCTGCATCCAGGCATTTGCCCTGGCTCAGGAGCTGTGCTCTAAGATTTCGCTGAGTGACCGCGGGAAGTATCTGCCTCCCTACACCTCGCCTGTTACGAATAAACTTGCAAAGGACAAGGACCAGCCAGCAGATGTGGGCTACTTTGAGGTTGAGCCGGTGCTGACGCCCGATCGTCTGGCAGATTACCTCGCGGTATGCAAGGGGAACGCGGCCAAGCAGCTGCAGCGTCTGTGTCCCTATCTTTCGGAAAACCTGCGCTCACCCATGGAGTGCATCATGCTCGCCCTGTTTTCGCTTCCGTTTTCCTATGGCGGATTTGCCTGCGGTCCTTTTAAGACCGACTACAAGATCGAGTTCGATGACCGTGCGCAGGCAATCTCGGGGATGCCGCATGCAGTTTGCGATGCGTATCAGGAAGCAGCTCGGTTTGACCTGGAATACAACGGTGAGCTGGGCCATTCTTCTCGGAGGGGACGTATCCATGATGAAAAGCGCAACACGGGCTTGATTACTATGGGAATCGAGGTCGCGACGGTCAACAACGAAATGCTCTGTGACATGGAAGCGATGGAAGCACTCGCATGGCGCATCCACCAGCGTATGGGTAAGCGATATCAGAATCGCGTAGAGGCTCGTCGAAAGAGGCAAGATGCTCTGCTGAATACGCTCCGAGCGTGCTTTGGGCTCAAACCAGCGTAAAACTATGGCTTTATAGGGGGTCTGTTTATATGCTCTGTGCAAAAAACGGCAAATATGAGTACTGTTACTAGATTAGTGACAGCAAAAACAAAGAAACTTGGGCCGATAATCTGGATTCAGCGAAGAGATAATAAACGAATGTGGAATATCTTGGCGCCAAGCAGGCTGTGCGGAACTCAAAAAGGGCTCGTGAGGCGGTAATACGCTGCTACTAAATTGGTAACAGTACTCATATTTGCCGTTTTTTGCACACGGTACCCTGAGACGGGTGCCCCGGAGCTCCCCGTAGGGGAGCTCCGGGCTTCATAGGGGCACGAATGGTCCGCTCCGACCCGCAAAATCTGTACTCGAGATGCGAATGACGCCCCTAACCTTAAACTTTAGCTTGAACTTAGCTATAATGCGCTTCGTTCCTACCAGGCTGTGGTTGCGGACGGACGAAATGCCCGTCCTAGTCCAAGACAGACGCGGTCAAAGGGATCCACGTAAACGACCGCGTGCGCGCGGCGCGATCATGGCGCGTCCTAGATGTAAGTCGCACCGTCCGTTCTACTTTCTTTGGGGCAATACCGCCTCGCGGGCGAGCGGGTCAGTCGTGAAGGTGGCTGCGGCCTCCCGAGCAAACATCCCGGTGCGCAAGTGTGGGGTCAAATACCAGGTCAGCTGGTGGGAACAACCTGATATTCCGCGCAACGCACGGATTGTATACGACACAGAAGGCAGGGTAGTGGACATGGTGAGGGGCAGCTTGATGCACGCGGCTCGGTTGGGTGCTGGGACCGCAGCGGTCATTGCCGTTTTGGGCCTGAGCGGATGCGCGTTCAACCCGCTGTCTACGTTCACGACTCCCACGATCGACCAGATCGAGTACGAGACCGTCACGCCGGCGGTGTCGGACGATGCCCTGGTCACTCCCGGAACCCTGACGGTCGCCCTCGATACTTCCGATGCGCCGCAGGCCATGCAGGACGCCGACGGCGAGCTCACGGGGTATGCGGTTGACGCCGCCCGCGCTCTCGCAAGCCGCATGGGCCTTAAGGTCGCCTTTGTCGATGCGTCTTCGGCAGATTCCGCGCTCGGCGACAAAAAGGCCGATATCTTTATCGGCGAGATTAACTCCACGGACGGGGACATTAGCTCGCTCGGCACCTGCCTGTACGATGCCACTTCCGTGTTCGGTAAAACTAGCGATGGTGGGTCGCTAAGCGTTTCCACCGATACCCTTAACACGTCCACCCTGGGCGTTCAGATGTCCTCGGCCTCGCAGGAGGCGCTTGCTAAGCAGAGCATCACCGCCAACCAAAAGACCTACTCCAACATCAACGAGTGCTTTGAGGCGCTCGAGTCCGGCGAGGTCGAC
>DBFOIV010000052.1:0-3808 GCA_048489175.1 Collinsella sp.
CGCCATCGCGACGGCGCAGGACCAAATACGGCACGGCCTCGGCACTCAGATGCTGAGGGGCTTCACAGGTCACGCGCTCGCGCTTGAGGCCTTCACCTGCCGCGGGATCAAAGTCGGCGATGATATCGCCCTCGCCCACGCACGTGGGCTTGGCAGCGCCAGCGGCCTCGGCATGTGCCCGCAGCTCGGTCCATACGGCTGCCGGGTAGCACTCGCGCGCCTGGCGATCGTGCGTCACGCGGGCGAGCGCGACCGGACCGCTCGCCGCCTGCATCGCACGGCCAAAGCGCACGCGCAGCAGGGCGGCGGGCTCCAAAGACACGCCGTCGCGGCGCAGCTCGGCCGTCAATGTGGCAAGCGGGCCCTCTTCGTGCGAAAGCGGATAGCTGTCCAGGTCGACATCGGCAAACAGCACGGCATCGTAGCCGCCAGGACGCAAAACCGACGCATCGGCAAGCGACACGAAGCGCACTTGTGCCCGTGGCGTGCGATCGACCTCGTAGGTCGCGTAATCGTAAGCGGTACTGCGCTTGTCCACCTTGGTTCGAACGCCGTCGAGAACCGGCACGGTCGCGGCCTGCGACACGTCGAGTGCGCGAGCATCGTTCATAAGGATGTCGATGGCATGGCGCAGCAAAGCCGTCTCTGCCTGGCGACGGGCCTGGCCGTCAAGGCCGCCTAGAGCGCGATCGGGCAGCGCCTCGGCAACGGCGAGCATGGCCTTGAGCGCCGTCACGGGTTTGTCGCGCCACAGCGCCTGGAACACGTCCGAGACCACACACGGCACGTTCTTAAACCAGTTTTCGTCGCTCGCCGCCTTGCGCGCGCCCCTCACCTGACCCTGGACGCTCTGCAGCAGGCTCTTAACGCCCGCAGTGGTCTTGTTGCGCGACAGGCGTATGTTCTTGTCGAAGCCGCGGGCGCTCGCGGCGTCGGCACCCGAAAGCGGACTGTAGATCCAGTCGGTAAGCTCCGGCGCGGGCCACCACTCGGTCTTTGACGCCATGCCCTCATCGGCGGCCTTCATGCGCTCGATCAGGCCGGCAAGCGCCGCAAACTGCCTGCCCGCAATGGATTGAGAAAACGCCGTGAACTCAGTTGTCTCGGCAGCGATATGACGAGCCGCCAGACGAGAGGCGAGCTCAACGAACAGCTGGGGTGCCCGGGCAGAAACAACGAGCACGCGCACAGGGTCGGCAGGCGTCGCGACGCCGTCGACCTCGGAACCCCGGCACGTTTTTACCAGATCATCAATTGCGTCCGCATAAGCATGAGCACGGGCATGGGGGCCAGCGACCTCAATAAAGGCAGGCTGAGCGGCGGTCCCGCAAGCGGCATCAGACGCGCCGACACCCTCCCCTAGCGGCGCGATCTCAAACAACACATCGCGGGCATCAAATGCCGCGGCAAGCTCCTCGCGCATCGCCGCCTGCTCGCGGGCAAGCAGCACGACGACCTCTCCCCCATTGTTCGCCACGGCAGACAGCAGCTCGAGCAGACCGTGCGTAAACGACGTGATACCGCGCACGCATACGGCGCGAGTGCACGCCGGCAGGCTATCGGCCAGGACACTGGTCATAATGTCAGCTGCCTCGCAGGGCTCAACCATATCTCGACGGTCCAAACCGCCCGCGTAGGCGCGCAAAAGCTCGAACACACGAGCCTCGGCATCGCTTTTTGGCTCAGGCCGGCAGTTGTCGCCACGGCATCGTTCGGCACCCGTCCCCGCAACGCCCGGCAACACGTCGCGGGCCATGCGCGCGAGCATGCGCACTGTGCCCTGGCTGCGCGAAAGCGGCTGCAGAGCGGCGTCGTCGCGGCGGTCGATCATGTCCGAGAACAGCATCTGGCGCTGCAGGTTGTCGACGAAACCGCGCCCGTCGCCCAAAAGCTCCCAAAGCGAGCGAAGCCACGATGTAGGCGTCTTGTAGTCGATACCCAGCGAAACGCCGGCTTCCGCCGCATCATGACGGCACAGGTCGAGCTCGGCAAACGTAGGTGCCAGCAACACGGCACGCCCGTGGCGGGCAATAAGGTCGGCAAGCAGCGCCGCCTCGGCATCGCTCAAATCCGTGCCGGCATTGGTGGTATAGATTCGAACAGGCATGGTCCTCCGCTCAAACTGTTCGCAATAATCAATGCATCCATCCTACCCGCCCACGCGGACACATTGCCACCACAGCTCCATCTTTTGGTACAAAGCAACCTGACCCCAACGAACCAGCCGATTGCGGGCATATAAAAACCGCCCCCGGAGGAGCGGTTTTGCACAATTCGTTTTTGGCGCAGCCTACTCGCCATCCTCCAACTTAATGAGGATCTTGCGGTAGCCACCGTACTCGCCGTTGAGCGCCTTTGAAACGCGGCTCACCGTGGTGGACGAAGCGCCGGTACGGGCCTGAACCTCAACATAAGGCTCGCCCTCGTCCAAATAGCGCGCAACCTGCAAACGCTGAGAAAGGTCGCAGATCTCGCGCGGCGTGCAGATATCGGTCAAAAACGCTTGGATATCCTTCTCGTCATCCAAAAGACTAAATGCGTGGACCAGCTGCTTGACATCAGGCTTGTCAAACATGTTCTCGATATTCATCGATCACCGCCAAACCCGCCAAAAGGCATCGAAGTTGATACTGACATCGGGCATCGTTCGCCCGTTCTATGCAATAGGGCAACGCCTGTGGCTTTTGCCCGTAGCAGTGTAGCACACCACCAAACTAAAGCGACAAGACTCTCTGCCAGCGGCGCGTTTTTCAGGACGAACGCCGTTTAGAAACCGTATGCGCACGTAAGCTCCACGAATATTTGAGACAATGGGCGCCCAAACACCGCGGCGCGCCCGCGCAACCATCCAGGTCGCCGCCGCAAGCCGCTTCACGCGACGCCAGCAACCCCGGCGCAAGAAAGGATTCACGCCATGCGCTTTATGCTTAACTGGCTCTTCACCTCGATCGCCATCGCGATCGCCACGTTCCTCGTCCCCGGTATCCAACCCTTCGGCTTTGCCGAGGCCTGGGTCTGCTTTGCCTTCGTGGGACTGTTCCTCAACATCGTCGACTCGCTCGTCAAGCCGTTCCTGACGGTCATCTCGCTGCCGCTCACTATTATCACGCTTGGTATTTTTCAGCTCGTAGTCAACAGCTTCATGCTCGAGCTGGCCAGCTACCTGTCGGTCAATCTGCTGGGCGCGGGTATCTCCATCGCCAGCTTTGGGTCGGCCTTTATGGGCAGCATCCTGGTATCCATCATGCGCAGCATTCTCGACAGCATCGCCGAGGGCTAGAACTGTTCAATACGAACCGTCATATCGACCCAAAACAAAGGCCGCCCATCGCAAAAATGGGCGGCCTTCTTATTTGCCAAGTCTCAAAGGACGAGAGGATCTACCATTTCTACCCCGTCCCCAAATGCAGGTGTGGGTTAGATGACGTAGTCGTAGCCATGGTTGGGAGCGACAAGTTGATCGAGCGTCACGCCGTCGAGGTAGTCGTTGATGAGCTTGTCCAAGTTCTTCCACACGTCGAGCGTGGGGCACTCATCCGAACGCGAGCAACCCTTGCAGTCGCCATCCAGGCATGCAACCGGTGCCAGACTGCCCTCGGTCAGGCGCAAGATCTCGCCCACCGTGTACTGCTCGGGCGGGCGCGTGAGCACATAGCCGCCGCCCTTACCACGCATGCCCGAAAGCATGTTGGCGCGCACGAGCGTAGCCAAGATGTTCTCGAGATATTTCTCGGAAATCCCCTGTCGCGCCGCGATCTCTTTGAGCGGGATGCGACCGGCCGCCTGGTGCTCGGCCAGATCGACCATA
>DBFOIV010000053.1:0-11169 GCA_048489175.1 Collinsella sp.
GGCGTAATGTCCAGGTGGTCGCCGCCTGCGCGAAGGTAGGCGCGCTTAAAGAGCAGGAAGGTGTGGCGCAGGTAGTCGACCTTTTTCTGCGGCCATTTTTCGATAAGGTTCTGACCGAGCATCTTGGCGAGCGTCTCGTAGCTTCCCTCACGCGAGAACTCGATCTCGTATAGGGGGCAGACGCGCCAAAACGCGCAGAACTCGCCGTACAGGCGGCTTTCGACGGAATCCCATGTGCCGGGGTAGAGACGGGTGACCTTGGCCGAAACCGTCGGGGCGTCCAGGAATTTGAGGACACTGACGCGTTTGTTGCCTTCCTGGACATAGAACCGATGCATGAACTCGGTGACGATGATGGGGTCGCGATAACCCTCGGTTACCTGGATGTCGTAGAGGTTGGACCACTTGCGGGCGAACTCGGTGCCAAACGGCAGCAGGGGCATAAAGTTGCATGAAAAGGCGGACTGACGGCCCTTGGTAACCGTACCGACGACCATTTCGAGCGGAATGTCTCTCAGGCCGACATTCTCTCGCTGGCCTAAGGGGAGCTGGGCAACCAAGCTATCGAGGTCCGTGAGGTACGGATACTCGCTTTGACTAATGGCGCGTCGACGTCCTTGCTCGCCGCGCTTGCGTGCTTGACGGTAGGCCTCTTCCATGATGTTGCTCCCTTAGTCGTTTAAACAACTATATGAACCATGGTACCACGAATGAAAACCACAACAAAGGTGCCTGTCCCCTTTGTGATGGTTTAGGCAATGATGGGGGCGATGGCGCGGATGCAGGCGTCGGCAGCGGTGAAAGTGGTGCTGTCGTCGCTGACGATAAAGATGATCTTGCCCTTAATGCCAAAGTCGCCGATCTCGCTAAAGAGCACATACGGCTCCTTGTCAAAGCCCGAGATGGGAAGCACGGCGGCCTTGGTGGCGCTGGTCAGCTCGTCTGCCAGCGCGTCGAGCGAGGCCCACTTGGACGTGTCCTTTACGGCAACGGGCACAGCCACGCGCCCAAAGGGCATCAAATGCACGAGCGTGTTCTTGGAGATGTTGGAGTTGGGGACGATGATGGTCTGCCCGCAGGCATCTTCGATGGTCGTGTGGCGCCAGGTGATGTCCTGGACCACGCCCGACACGCCGCCGACCTCGATATTGTCGCCGGGCTTGATGATGCCCATAAACGTAACCTGCATGCCGCCAATAAGGTTTGACAGCGTGTCCTGAAAGCCGAGCGAGATGGCGATGCCGCCGACGCCAAGAGCGGCGACGAGCGCGTTTGCGTTAATGCCAAAGCAGTTGTCGAGGATAAAGCTGCCGCCGATCATCCAGATGACGGCGCGTGCGATGTTGATGAAGATGCTCGATGCTGGAAGCGGGTTGTCGTCGCGATTGAGCAGGTGACGCAGGGTCTTGGATACGACCTTGGTGGCGACGGCGGTGCCTATCGCCAAGATGACGGCCCAGATGATGTTGTGGACCCACCGTTGCTCAAAGAAATGAAGAATCGGCTCAAACAATTCCATGTAGGGAAAACCTCCTTATGATCGTCCAACCATGATACCCACCAAGAAGCCCGTCCGATCAAATTCGGACGGGCTTCTGTGCTCGATATAAGGTTTACGCGGCGGGGCTGTAAGGCCCGGCGGTGTAGCTTAGCGTCGACGCTTCCAGATAATGCCGAGCATGATGACGATGATGCCGCCGATAAGGCACGCGCCAACTACTGCCAGCGTGCGGTCTCCCGTTGTGGCAAGCTTACCGGTCGTCTTCTTGGTGATGACCTTCGTGGCCGTCGTGTCCGTCTTAGGCGAGGGCTTAGGCGTCGGGGCCGGTGTGGGCGTGGGATCCACGGCAGCGGAGCCAAAGCTGATGGTGCCCGCGAGCGAGGCCATCTTGCTCTCCCAGCCGTTCTGCCCAATCAGCGCCCTCAGCGCCGCCTCGCACGTGCCCCACTCGGTGTACTTGGTGGCGTGTGCAAAGGTGGGAAAATCGGTCGTGTTGGTAATGATGTAGTTGTTGGTGGCGACGGTATAGGTCTTGGCGGGGTCGAGCGTGCTGCCGTCTTTGGTGAGTGTGGCACTCACAATGCGCTTGCCTTCGGGCTGCGTCCAATCAATCGTCACGTTGATGCCGCCAAAGGAGAGAACGCTGCCAGAGTCATCGCGCCACTTGTACTTGTCTTGCGCCTCCTGCTCGGTGTGACCGGCCGCCACATAAGCCTGCTGGAGCTCGTAGCTGTCGTTGCAATCGTCGCTAATTTGTAGCGAGTGCTCGAGCGCTGCGAGGAAGTCCGCGCCGGTCATGGTCCAGGTCTCCACGGTGTTGCCGTAGGGCGAGATGGCGATGACGTTGCCGGCGGTCACGTTGCCCGCCGCGATGCCGCCGCGGATGCCGCCAGCGTTTTCGATAGCGAAGTCCGCGCCCGTCAGGGCAAGATAGGAGCCGCAAATCACGTGGCCGATGGTCTGGGCCTTGGTGGTGTCGCCCGGGTTGCTGGGGCGGAAATCAGTGGTGCGCACCATTTCCCAGCCATGCGTGCCTGCGGCGTCCTCGCCGTAGAAATAGTTGGTGGTGGATGTGCCGAGCGCCTTGTTCGATTCGTTTTCAAAGTCCTCGTCGAGCGGCTTGATCTTGTTGCGGACGGCTTCAAGGCGGCTTTGGTAGTCGGAGCCCTTGTCGGGGTCTGCCAAAAGGTCGTTGACGTTCTTGGCGGTGTAGAGCTTCTCGTCGCTGCCGTCTGCAGGGACCGTGACCGTGTCATCGTCGGTCGTCTCGGTGCCATTGGTGTCGTACTTGTACGGAATGGAAAGCAGTCCCACCTCGGCAAAGGCACTGCCCGCCTCGACAACGTGGATTGTCTTGCCGTCGGCTCCCGTCACCTTCTCGTTAAGGTTGATGTGCTCGTGGCCTGCGATAAGGGCATCGACGCCACGGAGTCGCGTGGCAAAGGTCTTGGCGTCGAGCGTGTGCGCGATACACACAACAACATCGCAGCCCTCCTTGCGCAGCTGCTCTGCCTCGGCATTGATGGCGTTCGCGGCACTCGAGAACGACGTACCCGCGACCAGGTCCGCGCGCAGCGAGGATTCCAGCGACTCATCCATGGCACCCACGACGCCGACCTTGATTTTGTAGTCGAATGTGGAGTGATCCTCGCTATCCTCCCAGGTGCGATCGAGCGTCTTCGTGATGCTCGAGCTCCATACGCCGCTCGTAGACTTTGCGTTCGCGCAGAGCATGGCGAAGGGCGTGCCGGTGGTGCTGTAGCCGGTCATGGTGCGGAGTTTGTCCGCGCCGTAGCTCCAGTCGTGGTTGCCTGGCGTGGTCGCGTCGTAGCCGTCGGCGTAGAAGGTGTCCATGAGCTCGGCGATGCTCTTGCCCTCGCTCATGGTGGCAAAGGACTGCCCGTGGAAGGTATCGCCCGCATCGAGCAAAAGATCGGGGGCGCTGCTTTGGGCGCTATAGAGAACCGCCAGTCCGTCAAAGCCCACAGTGCCGGTGCCTTTGCTTGCGTTGTAGCTGTACTTGTAGCTGCCGTGGATATCGTTGGTGTGCATGACGGTCACAGAGCCGTCAATAGCGGCGGGCAGGTTCCCCGCGAAAGCGAGGCTTGGGATGCCTGCGAGCGCGCCGGCAAACAACGCGGCGGCTAACGCAAGGCGGGGGAGTCTTTTCATGGCAGTTTCCTTAGTCCTTAGCCAGAATGTCTGGTTGAATATCGGATTATCGACATAATATGCGAAAACCGCCGCAAGGGCGTCTGTCCCTTTGCGGCGGTTTTGACGTTTGCGCAGATAAAACCTACCAAAATAAACCTGTCCCTTTTTGGCAGGTTTTAGCTCAGCAGCATGCGGTCGTTGGCGAGCTCACCGCCCGAGACCTCCTCGAACTTCTGCAGCAGGTCGGCTACGGTGAGCGACTTCTTCTCATTGCCCGCCACGTCGTAGATCACGTGGCCTTCGTGCATCATGATCAGACGGTTGCCCAGACGGATGGCGTCGTTCATGTTGTGCGTGACCATGAGCGTGGTCAGGTGGTTCTCGTCGACGATCTCCTCGGTCAGGTTAAGCACCTTAGAGGCCGTCTTGGGGTCGAGGGCCGCGGTGTGCTCGTCGAGCAGCAGCAGGCGCGGCCTGGTGAGCGTGGCCATCAGCAGGGTGAGTGCCTGGCGCTGGCCACCCGAGAGCAGGCCGACCTTGGCGTTGAGACGCGTGTCCAGACCAAGGTCCAGGCGCTTGAGCAGCTCGACGTACTCATCTTTCTCGGCCTTGGTGACGCCCCACGAAAGGCCGCGACGCTGGCCGCGACGCTTGGCGAGGGCCAGGTTCTCGGCGATCTGCATGTCGGCAGCGGTACCGCGCATGGGGTCCTGAAACACGCGGCCCAGGTACTTGGCGCGCTGCGACTCGCTCAGGCGCGAGATGTCGGTGCCGTCGAGCTCAATAACGCCCGAATCGAGCGGGTACACGCCGGCGATCATGTTGAGCAGCGTGGACTTGCCGGCGCCGTTGCCGCCGATCACGGTTACAAAGTCGCCGTCATTTAGGGTGAGGTCGACGCCGGTGAGCGCGCGCTTCTCGGTGACGGTGCCCTTGTTAAAGGTCTTCTTGACGTGCGAGAGCTTAAGCATCTGCCTCATCCCCCTTCGTGTAGGAGCTGCGGAGCTTATAGCGCTCCCAAACCACGGGCACGCACAGGGCCACGGCGACGATCACGGCGGAGAGCAGCTTCATGTCGTTGGCGTCCATGCCCAACTGCAGCACGATGGCGCGGATAAGGAAGTACACCACGGAGCCAAAGACGGCGGAGGCAAGACGGACGCTAAACTGCGTGAGGCCGCCGGGCAGCAGACGGCCGAGCACCTCACCGATGACGATGGCGGCAAGACCGATAACGATAGCGCCGGTACCCATGCCAATGTCGGCATACTTTTGGCTCTGGCAGATAAGCGCGCCCGAAAGGCCGATGAGGGCGTTGGAGAGCACGAGGGCGATCATCTTGGTGGAGTTGGTGTTGACGCCCAGAGCGCGGATCATGTACTCGTTGTTGCCGGTGGCGCGCAGCGCCGAGCCGATCTCGGTGCCAAAGAACCAATACAGGATGGCAACGATAGCCACGGCGAGCAGGATGCCCAAGATGATGGCAACGGTGGACTGCGGCAGCCCGGTCATATTGCTGACGGCCGAGAACACGGTGCCCTTGGCAAGAATGGGCGTATTGGACTTGCCCATGATGCGCAGGTTGATGGACCACAGGCTGATCTGGGTGAGGATTCCGGCGAGGATCGCGGGAATCTCAAAGACGGTGGTCAAAATGCCCGTGACGGCACCCGCGATGGCGCCGGCGCACATACCGGCCAGCACGGCGAGCAGCGGGTCGACGTTGTTATTGACGATGAGCACGGCGCAGACGCAGCCGCCGAGGGCAAAGCTGCCGTCGCAGGTCATATCGGGAATGTCGAGCAGGCGGAACGTGATAAACACGCCAAGCACCATAATGCCCCAGAGGACGCCCTGCGAAACGGCGCCCTGCAATGCAATGAGCATGCTTCATACCTCCTAGGATAGGGTGGACACGTGATTTTCCATAATAGCGGTAACAATGCATAGAAGAGCTGCGGACAGACGTTTTGTTTTACCTGAAACAAGCAGGGCGGACGCCGGTCTACAGCGCCCGCCCCTGTGGCTCAGATATTGAATAACGCAGCTAAAGCGCGAGCACGGGCTCTAGACGCATGCCGCGTATAGCATTACGCGTCCAGAGCGGAAAGGTCGATGCCCAGGGCCTCGGCCATCTCGTCATTCTTGACGACGACCAGGTCCTTGCTCGAGAGGTGTTTGATCGGCATGTCTTCGGGCTTGGCCTCGCCTTTCAGGATCTTAACGGCCATCTCGCCCGCGGCGTAGCCCAGGTCCTCATAGTTGATGGAGAGGGTGAACAGGCCGCCGGCCATGCACATACCCTCCTCGCCAGTCACGAAGGGGAGCTTGTTCTCCTTGCAGATCTGGCCGACCTGCGAGGCACCCGCGGCGATGGTGTTGTCGGTGGGGGAGTACAGCGCGTCGACCTTGCCCACGGCAGACTCGACGACGGACTGAATCTCGTTGGAGCTCGAGACGGTGAAATCGGTGTACTCCAGGCCCAGCTTGTCGAGTTCCTTCTTGGCGGCCTTGATCTGGACGTCGGAGTTGGACTCGGCGGTGCAGTAGAGCAGGCCGACCTTTTTAACGTCGGGCAGGACCTTCTGCATCATCTCGAGCTGCTCGGCGACCGGGGTGAGGTCGGAAGCGCCCGTGACGTTGGTGCCCGGCTTGTCGTTGTCCTGGACCAGGCCGGAGGCGGCGTAGTCGGTGATGGCACAGCCCACGATGGGGATATCGGCCGTGGCGCCGGCGGCAGCCTGCGCGGCGGGCGTGGCGATGGCATAAATCAGGTTGACGTTGTCGCCCACAAACTTGTCGGCAATGGACTTACACGTGGACTGGTCGTTCTGGGCGTTCTTCTGGTCGATCTTGACCTTAAGGCCGCTCTTCTTGATGGCCTTGACGAAGCCGTCGTTGGCGGCATCGAGCGCGGAGTGCTCGGTGAGCTGCAGAACGCCGATGGTGTAGTCGGAACCGGCGGCAGCGGAGCCGGAACCAGAGTTGCCGCCGCATCCGGCGAGCGGGGCGAGCGCGAGCAGGCCGGCGGAGACCAGAAGGCTCCTGCGGCTGATGGTGATGTCCTTCATATCATTACCCCCAGTATAAAAATGGCTGGAAACACTGCACTGGGACAAAGTGCAAGTGGAACTATAGTAGCGCTGATGTCCATTTTTACAACAGCCTGGCGGGTTTTTTAATACAGAATCGGATGGGCGGTACGGGTAGTCGAATGGGCGGCGGAGGGTCTTATGCGACGGAGGAGGCGTCGTCCTCCTCGTCGAGGGCGGCGAAGAGCTTCTTGCCGTCGAGGAGACGTGTGGTGACGTTTCTCATGCGGCCAATCTCTACGGTGCGCAGCGTGTCATCGGCACCTCGGGCGTCATAGACCGTTCCCAGCAGATACGAGATGCCATCGCGCTGCCTGATGGCAAAGGGACGGAGTGTCATCCGTGCTGCTTCGGTTTCGCCACGCGTCGTGACGCTTGAAATATCAAAACTCACCGTGGTTCCGTGGTCGATGGCCTGCTCGACGAGCTCGCACGTGTCGATGCGCTTGATGGGCGTGCGTGTTACCTTGGTGGCCTTGCTGCCTGCGCTTGGAACGGGTTCGGGTGTATCGAGGTAGCCGCGAACGTCGGCGCTCGCCATGGCAACTAAGTGCTGCGCCATGCTCTTGCGGATAGCGATAGGCGTGGAGCGGTTGCGCATGACCATACCGTGGAGCCGGATGATCTCTTCATCGGTGAGCGGGCGGGTAAGAAGTTTGTAGCCCACGCCGCGTTTGTACTCAATTTCGTATCCGGCATGGCGAAGCGCGGAGATGGCGGTGTAGATGCTGCGCCGCGCCGCCGAGATGGGCATGCGGGCGGGGTCGTCGGGATGGGCGAGGCGCCGGATCAGCTCATCGGAAAGCATGGCCTTGTCTTCGCCGGTGTTTTCGCTCAAGAGCTGCAGGATGCGAACGGCGCGATAGGCTGCCATCGAGGCGGCGCCCCTCGTCGTGGTGTCGTAGGTTTCAACAGCGGCTTCGGTCATGGTGCCCACGTCCTTTCCGTTTTGGGAGGCGACGGTATGGAGCCTAGGACGTGGGGCTTTCCCAGGGGCGCAGGGCGCTCTGGGCGGTCGGTAGTCGTCGGCAAACGGCGGGTCGAGTTTTCAACAGCCCTGCTCAACTGACCAAAAACTTGCCAGAAGCTTGACGGATGCTGTTGAAAAAAGCGTCTCTCGACCGATGTCGAGAGACGCTTGTGCGATGAGCGTTGGCGTGTGGCGACGCGAGCTAGCGTCCGACGATTAGAAGTCGGCGTTGCCCACGGTGCGCGGGTGCGGCAGGACGTCGCGGATGTTGCCCACGCCGGTCAGATACATGACCAAGCGCTCGAAGCCCAGACCGTAGCCGGCGTGCTTGCAGGAACCGTAGCGGCGCAGGTCAAGGTAGTACTTGTACTGCTCGGGATTCATGCCCAGGTCCTTGATGCGGGCCTCGAGCAGGTCTAGGCGCTCCTCGCGCTGGGAGCCGCCGATAATCTCGCCGATACCGGGCACCAGGCAGTCGGCGGCGGCGACGGTCTTGCCGTCCTCGTTCATGCGCATGTAGAACGCCTTGATCTCGGCCGGGTAGTCGGTCACGAAGGTCGGGCGCTTAAAGTGCTCCTCCGTCAGGAAACGCTCGTGCTCGGTCTGCAGGTCGATGCCCCAGCTGACGGGGTAATCAAACTGGTGGCCAGCAGCGACTGCCTGCTCCAGGATCTCGACGGCCTCGGTGTAGGTAACGCGGGCAAAGTCGGAGTTGGCGACATGGTCCAGGCGCTCGAGCAGACCCTTGTCCACAAACTTGTTGAGCATATTGAGCTCGTCGGGGCAGGTGGCCATGACGTCCTTGAGGACGTACTTGAGCATGGCCTCGGCGTTATCCATGTAGTCGTTAAGGTCGGCAAAGGCCATCTCGGGCTCGATCATCCA
The DNA here is from genome assembly GCA_048489175.1 of Collinsella sp. Lineage (GTDB taxonomy): Bacteria > Actinomycetota > Coriobacteriia > Coriobacteriales > Coriobacteriaceae > Collinsella. Next base: position 8,603 of record DBFOIV010000053.1, read on the forward strand.
AAACTCGGCGGCGTGGCGCGTGGTGTTGGAGTTCTCGGCACGGAAGGTGGGACCAAAGGTGTATACGTCGCCAAAGGCCATGGCAAAGTTCTCGGCATTGAGCTGGCCGGACACGGTGAGGCTTGCATGCTTGCCAAAGAAGTCCTGGCTCCAGTCGACCTCGCCGGACTCGGTGAGGGGCGGATTTTTGGGGTCGAGCGTGGTCACGCGGAACATCTCGCCGGCGCCCTCGCAGTCACTCGTGGTGATGATGGGGGTGTTGACGTAGACAAAGCCCTGCTCCTGGAAGAAGCGGTGGATGGCGGCAGCCGCGACAGAGCGGATGCGGAACACGGCGCGGAACAGGTTGGTGCGCGGGCGCAGATGCTGCTGGGTGCGCAGGAACTCGACGGTTGCGCGCTTCTTCTGCAGCGGGTAATCCGGGGCGCTCGTGCCCTCGACCTCGATGGAGGTGGCAGAAAGCTCGAAAGGCTGGGGCGCATCGGGGGTCAGTTTGACGGTGCCGGTGCAAATGAGTGCGGCCGAGACGTTTTGATGGGCGATCTCGTCGTAGTTGTCGAGTGCCTCGCGGTTCATGACGACCTGCAGGTCGCGGAAGCAGCTGCCGTCGTTGAGCGTAACAAAGCCAAAGTTCTTCATGTCGCGGACGGACTTGACCCAGCCGGCGACGGTGACGGTCTGGCCGCCGAGCGACTCGGCATCGGCATAGAGCTGCGCGATTTTGGTGCGGTTCACGTATCCTCCCATAACGGTTGAATGATAGTTATCCATACAGTTCGATATTCTAGCAGCTCGGCTCATTTGAGCTATACAGATAAAGCATTGGCGGGATGGTTTTTCAAACGAAAAGCGCCCGCGGCCAAATGGTCGCGGGCGCTTGACGAGGTGCCTTTTGGCTGTGTGGCGTGGGGCCTGGCTACTTGGTCTTGGCAACCAGCAGCGGGTCGCCCAGCTTGACGAGCGGGTTGCCGCCGATAAGCGTTCCAGACTCGCCGACATGGTCGATGCTCTTAAGACGATCGAGCTCGGAGACGATGACGGTCACGATGTCCTCGTGACCAGCGGCCTTAATGGCCTCGCGGTCGAAGCTGATGAGCGGCTGGCCTGCCTTGACCACATCGCCCATCTCGACAAAGCGGGCAAAACCCTTGCCGTTCATTTCCACGGTGCCCAGGCCAACATGGATGAACACGCGCAGGCCGTCCTCGGTAATCATGCCGATGGAGTGGTTGGTGACAGTGGTGGCACCGATGCGGCCGTTGGCGGGCGCATAGATGGTGCCGGTAATGGGCTCGATGCCATAGCCCTGGCCAAGCATGCCCGAGGCGATCGTCTCGTCGGGAACCTCGTTCAGGTTGACGAGCACGCCGTTGACGGGGGCATAGATGACGCCTTCGCGGGTAGCGAAGCTTGCTGCGGGCGGAACGGACGCCTCGCCGGTCGAGGTGAAGGTGGACTTAAGCGAATCGAGCAGACCCATAGTTGCCTCCAACTTAAATAGGCGCATATCGCGCGTTTGGTTTGCCGGAAACGTTTCACATGTGTTTCGCGGCTTGGTCAACGCCCCTATTCTACGCTGCTCAACGATACCTCTGAACTGGGATTATGTGATATATCAGTTGAAGGGAAACTTATTGCCGGAGTGTTTCTGCGCCACGGGTTCAAGTGGGGTACGCTTGAAGGCGAAAAACAAGGGCGCATAATTTGCGCGAAGGGAGCACATATGATTGTCGAGAACCATGCGCTGTGGGGCGAGGAGCCGACCGAGGATTATCCGGCGACGTTTACGTATTTGGGTGCCGAGCCGCTGCCCGATAAACCGAATGGCCGCCGCCCCGCGGTGATCATCTGCGGCGGAGGCGGGTTTACGCATATCGCTCCGCACGAGCAGGACCCGGTGGCGTTTGCATTTTTGGATCGCGGCTACCAGGCCTTTGTGCTCAACTATGTCACGAGTTCTACGGGTGACGTGAGCTTTCCGCACCCCCAGGCAGATCTTGCCAAGATGGTCGCCACGGTGCGCGCCAACGCCGACGAGTGGCATGTCGATCCTAAGCGCGTGTGCGTCGTGGGCTTTTCTGCTGGCGGCATGATTTGCGCCTCGCTGGCAACACAGTGGAAGACCGGCCCCTTCGCGGCACTTGCCGGGGCGCGTCCGGACGACATTCGTCCCGATGCCGTGGTGCTGGGCTATCCATTGCTCGACTTTGCCTATGTGCGTGACATGCAGACGCGCGATCCGCGCATTGACTTGCGTGTGCCCAAGACGGGCGGCAAGACGGGGCGCGATTTGCTCAACGACTACCTGTCGATGGTGACGGGCGGCGAGGCAACTGACGAGCATCTGGCCGACATCTGCCCCACCACGCATGTTTCGCGTCAGATGCCACCGACCTTTGTGTGGGGCGTGTCCGACGACAAGACGGCGCCGATCGCGCAGGTCTACCCGTTTGCGCAGCGCATGGCCGAGGAGGGCGTTGCATGCGAGATGCACGTCTTCGACCAGGGTGGTCACGGCCTTTCGCTCGGCAACGCCAACACCGCGGTCGACAACGAGGACAAGCAGG
>DBFOIV010000054.1:0-8325 GCA_048489175.1 Collinsella sp.
TGGACACGGCGTCCATGCGCTCGTCGGTGGTAATGTCGGGCAGCATGGCGTCGTAGAACGTCATAGAAGAGTTAAGGCCGATGGTGCACAGCACGTACACGGTCAAAAATGCCATGGCGGACATTGGGATAGCCTGCGCCAAGCAAAGCACCAGGCCCGTGAGGAAGAAGCCCAAGAAGAACTTGATCTTGTTGCCGGCGTAGTCGGCAAGCGCGCCCAGAATGGGCATGAGCATGGCGATGACCAGCGAGGCGATCGTCTGCGCATTGCCCCAGGCGACCACCAGGTCGGCCGAAGAAGCGCCGGTATTGATGGCGTTAAAGTAAATGGGCACCACCGAGGTATTGAGCAGCACGAGGGCCGAATTGCCCACATCATACATAACCCAGTTACGCTCGAGCTTGGTGTATTTCATGGACAGGGACCCTTCGTATTCGCCCGATATGCAGTTAGTTCATCGTACCCCAATTGTCCAGAACCGCCGGTAAGGATTCGGCAAAGGGGCACGCACGAGCCCTATTCCTCGCGGTCAAACTCCTCATCGGCTTCGAGCACGCGACCGCTGTAGTTGACGTGACTGGTCACGGCATCCATGTCACCGGTCTCGATAAAACGTGCGACCGTGCACTCGTAATCGACCAGCGCGCGATCAAAGACCTCGGGGAAACTCTCGTTCGAGACCTCGTCGGTAAAGGGATTCTTCCATGTCAGATGGCCCAGGTTACCGGTGCGCTCGGGCAGCTCCGTCGTCACGCGATGGGCAAGGCCGTCGAGCAGCGAGTAGTCGTGCACCAAGCCCTCAACCAGCGAGATCGCGCGCGTCTTTGCGGAGTCGGCCGGCTCAATCGCGCGGTAAAGTCGCTGCATATTGGCAACGGCGGCACCGTACTCCCCCGCCGGAATGTCAATGCCGTACACGCGTCCGGCAACATAGCTCATCAGCACGCCGGCAGCGCGATTGATACGGTCGGTGGTAACGATCTCGCCCGCCGGCGGGTAATCGTCGACCGTAGCGCCATCGCGTTTAAGCTGCAGTATCAGTACATCCAGGTCGCTCTCGATCACGGCATGGACCTGACTGCTCGAATCCTCAAGCTCTGAGTCGGATTCCACGATGCCAAACTGCTGCTCATAGACAAAGGGGTGGGCGTTGCGGTCGAGCACGTAATGAGACAGCAGGCCCAGCGCAAAAGCGCGACCCAAGCTGGCGTCGCGCGGCAGCAGATGCGACACGCCGTCGCGCAGGCACGCGAACTGGCGAGACATGCGCGACCGATGCATGACCTGCGCTAGCAGCGTGCAGTCGGAAACACGCGGTGTCAGAATGTGAAAGAAAAACGGGTCGGGGCCTTGGTTGCCCAAGATAAAGGCAATGCGCTCTTCATCGGACGTGATGACGCCCTGCGGAAGACGGTCGATGCTTTCCTCGCCAAACAGATGATGGGTGATAAGCGCGGGCATAATGATCCTTTCGATTTCATTCGATGCCACCCATTATGCCCACCGCGCACCCATGCCAAACCTGCGATGGTAAACGACGGCATGCAGACCGTCTACGCAAGCCCCAGGTGCGACTTGACCTCGGCGGCACGACGACGGGACACCGGTACCGTCGAGTTCACGCGGTCGAGCCTGAGCTCCATCAACCCCGTGGAGCCAATCTCAACATTGTGCACGTCTTCCAAATTGACCAGGTAGCTGCGATGAACGCGAATAAAGCCCTCGGAGTCCAAGCGACGCTCGAGCGAAGAGATCGACTCATTGATCAGGTACGTTCCCTCGGCGCAGATGGCGTTGCAAAAATCGGCGCGCGCCTCAAAGTAGCAGACGTCTGCGGCGGGAATGAACACCTTTTTGCCCCCGCGGTCCACCGTCAAACGCAAAGGCTGACGCGGAGCATGGATAACACGACGGGCACCCAAGGCTGCCTCGATCTTGTCGAGTGCCTTTGACAGGCGTGCGTCCTCGACCGGCTTGACGACATAGTCGACCGCATCGAGGTTATACGCATCGGCGGCAAATTCGGCAAACGCCGTCACAAACACAACCACCGGCGGCGTCTTTAGGTTCTGCAGCGTCTCGGCAAGCTCAATTCCCGAGCGACCGGGCATGGTAATGTCTAAAAACAACACGTCGGGCTTGTTCGACAGAATCGACTCCACGGCTTCGGTGACATTGCCCGCCTCGGCAATCTGGCCCACACGCGTATCCTTTTCCAACAGATAGCGTAACTCAGCCCTAATGGGAGCCTCGTCATCAACTACCAGGATGTTCCAACCCTCGGACATGTGCGCTTCCTCTCTCTCCTCAATACACTCGAGTGCTACGCCGTCAACGGCGCCGGCTCATGCGGCTCGCCGTTCAGCTCGACGATGACCTGCGTGCCAACGCCCTCCTGGGACTTCACGCGCATGCCAGAATCTTCTCCGTAAAAGAAATGGATGCGCTGAAGCACGTTGAAGAGCGCCAAGCCGCAGCCTCGTTTGATGGAGCCGTCGGCGGTAATGCTCTCGGGCTCCTCCAAGCGATGCTGCTCAAACAGATGCGCGCAGACCTCTTCGCTCATACCGATGCCATCGTCCTCGACGATGATCTCCAAACCGTCATCGGTCTCGAAAGCCCTAACACGAATAGAAAGCGGCTCGGTCTCGCGCTGCGCGTGCTTGATGCAGTTTTCGAGCAACGGCTGCAAGATAAACGGCGGCACCATGCAATCGCGCACCTCAAAGTCGATATCGACCGAGACGCGCAGACGGCCGTCGCCATAACGAGCCTGCATAAGATTGATATAGCGAGTGCCCTGTTCCACCTCGTGCTCGAGCGTGGTGAGCGTATCGGAATCAGAAAGCGTCTGACGATAGTAGTTGGAGAAGTCGATCAGCAGCGACCTGGCCTTGTCCGGCTCGGTACGTACGAGTGACACGATGGTGCTGATGGTGTTAAACAGAAAATGAGGATCGACCTGCGATTGCAAGGCGCGCAGCTCCACGCGGGCCGTAAGCTCGTCCTGGCGCTCAAGCTCAAAGCTCGCAAGCTGCGTGGAAATGAGGTCGGCAAAGCCCGAGGCAAGCGCCGTCTGGCGCATATCGATGCTGCTCAGACGGGGATAATACAGCTCGAGCGTGCCCACGCAATGCCCACGCACGGTAAGCGGTGCGACAATACCGGCGCGCAGGCGCGGAAAGTAGCCACCCGTCTCGGTCGAGGCATCGCGCGAGAACACGCTTTGCTCACCGCTGTTGATCACGTTGAGCGTAGTCCGCAGCACCACCGGGGTGCCCGCGGGGCATTTTGCCGAGTCCTCGCCCCAGCTTGCCAACACCTGCTTGCCGTCGGTAAAGCAGATGGCAGAGGCGATAGTTTCGGACAGGATGATCTTAGAGGAGCCCAGGGCAGCTTCGGGCGTAAGGCCGCGCGACGTGTAGGCGAATATTTTTGAAGCGATGGCGAGCGTGCGGTCGGTTGCGCTCGATGTGAGGTCGTCGGGAACGACAAAGACGTACGAGAAGAAGAAGCACAGCATGACCAAGCCGGCAATGACGACAACGGCCGGAACGGGATTGGGATTATCGGTTAGATCCCAGATGAGCAGCAGGATAAGCAGCGGAACGACAATACCGAGCAAGATGGCTTGAACCACATGCTGAGCGGTACGAAAGACCTTGGTAGAGTTGTAGCTCTTGCCCAGAATCAGCCTATTGAGATCCACCGTCATCTCCTTCTTATTGACGCACCCCATAGCAATAAAGAGGGCCGCAAGCGACCCTCTCCATTGCATTATGCAATCAAATACTGTGTTTTACATCAAGCCATCGATGAACGGTAGCTTAGGCGCTGTACTTGTTTGCCTCGCCGAAGGTGCCGGCCTCGACAATCCAGCCGTCCTTCATGATGACGTCCATGTTGTCGGTGTTGAGCACGTGGATGTCGGCGGCGACGTCACCGTTGACAACCAGCAGGTCGGCGCACTTGCCGGCCTCGATGGAACCGGTCTCGTCCTCGATGTGGCACATCTTGGCACCGTTGAGAGTGGCACAGGTGATGGTCTCGACCGGGGTGAAGCCGATCTTGTCGACGAACTCGTACATCTCCTCGATTGAGCAGGTGCCGTACGGGGTGACGAAGGAGAAGGAGTCGGAGCCGATCGTCATGATGACGCCGCGCTTCTTGGCCTCGCGCAGGCAGTCGTAATTGCGCTGCAGCTCCTTCTCGACCAGGGTGCCCTCGTACTTGTCGTGCAGCTCGGGGACGTAGACGGGCGGATAGGTGGCGTACCAGGTGGGCAGGAAGGCAATCGTCGGGGTGAAGAAGGTGCCCTGCTCGGCCATGAGGTCCATGGTGCGCTCATCGATATCGAAGCCGTGAATCAGCTGCTCGCAGCCAAAGCGGACGGAGTCGTAGGCAGCGGCGTGGTTGTTGTAGCAGTGGCTCCACACGGGGATGCCGACCATCTTGGCCTCTTCGACCACGGCCTGAATCTCCTCGGAGCAGTAGTGCTGGTCGCGACCGGAATCCCAGCGCCAGATGCCGCCACCGGTAGCCCAAATCTTGATGGCATCGGGGTTCTCGCGCAGGCGACGACGGACGGCCTTGCGCAGATCCCAAGGACCATCGACCTGGTCGCCCCAGGGGTGGGATTCCTTGTTGAGCTCCTGGGTGCAGTGGTGGGAGTCACCGTGACCGGCAACGCGGCAGAAGCCGAGGCCGGTGGCCAGAACGCGCGGGCCCTTGAAGACGCCCTTGTCGATGCAGTCGCGAATCTGGATACCAAAGCGGCCGATCTCGCAGACGGTGGTGAGGCCGTGGGTGAGGCAGTCGTAGGCCTGCTTGACGGCGACGGCCTGCTTCTCGAGGAGCGGCTGCATGACCCAATCGGTATCATCGTCGGTCAGGTTGCCCGAGAAGTGCAGGTGGGTGTCGATCAGGCCGGGAAGGACGGTCTTGCCGGCGGCGTCGATAACCTCAACGCCCTCGGGAAGGTCCTGCATAGCACCGGCGTACTCGATCTTGCCGTTGTCGTCGACGAGAACGAGGGAGTTCTCGACCGGCTCGGCACCGGTACCGTCGATGAGCTTGCCGCCAACGATTGCATACTTAGTGGACATGGTTCCTCCTTATGGATCCATATAGTGGGCGAGGCCGTGTTGGGTTAAGGCCTCACAAAGCTACCCAAGTGGCGCCGGGTTCGGTGCGCGGAAGAGAGGGGCCCGCGCACCTGATCCGCCCCGGCTCGGCGTTACTTTTTGCGGGAATTGGTGAAAGCCATGAGGGCCAGGCCAATAGCCAACCAGCCGATCACGATGCTCCACTCCACCATGTTGAGGGAGGCGGGAGAGAACGGAATCACAAGCAGGCCGATGATGATGGCGCAGGCAGCGATGGCGAGGGAGATGCCAAACTTGCCACCGGGCACCTCGTAGGGACGAGGTAGGTCGGGCTCGGTGAAGCGTATGCGCAGGCAAGCGAGGGCGACCATGCCGCAGGAGAAGATGAAGGCGAGAGCCGACACGTTGGTCAGAGGGATGAGCATGTTCTTGCCCAGGAACGGACCGACGACGGTGATGACGCCCAGAACGACGCAGGCGAGCTTGGGAGCGCCAGACTTGGGGTCGACCTCGGCGAACTGCTCGGGCAACTGGCCCTTGCGGCCCATGGCGAGCATGATGCGGCTCGTGGCGCCGTAGAAGGAGTTCATCGGGCCCATGGGTCCAAGCGTGGCGATGACGAGCATGGCCAGGTACAGAAGCATGTTGATGCCCTTGAGGCAGGCGAGCGCGGGAACCGGGCTCTTAACGAACTCATGCCAGTCGAGGATGGTGCCGAACGAGTAGATGCAGACCATGTAGAAGCCGCCAGCGGCCAGCAGAGCCAGGGAGATGATCTTGCCGAACTTGTTCCAGTTGAGGCCCTCGGCTGCTTCCTCAGCCTGCTGAGGAATGGTGTCGAAGCCAGCGTAGAAGAACGGGGTCAGAACCAGGACCGACACGATGCCGGCAAACAGGCTGGTGCTCTCGGTAGCGGCCTTGCCGCCGCCAGCGCCGGTGACCTGGGAGAACACGGGCATGGCATTGTCCGGCGAGCCGGTGAACAGCGAGACGCCCATGGCGAGCAGCATGCCGCAGAGCAGAGCCTTGGTCAGGAAGGCCTGGAGCTTGGCGGCCGAGCTGGCGCCGCGGAAGTTGAGGAAGATGACGTAGACTGCAAAGCCGAGCGCGATCAGCGTCGGGAACAGGTAAACGTCGGCCCCCAGGATGGTGTAGAGCTTGACGGCGCGCAGCCACTCAAGGCCGGGCAGGCTGCCGAACATTTCAGACACGAGGGTCGAAATGGCGATGGCCTCCCACGGGCACAGGATGCCGTTGCCCAGGGCCAAAAGCCATCCGGTGATGTAGCTCAGCGTACGGCCAAAGCTACGATCGACATACTCGACAATGCCGCCCGAGATGGGGATAGCAGCCGTGAGCTCACCGAAAACAGCTCCGACGGGCACGAGGAAGATTGCACCCAAGAGGAATGCGATCATAGCGGGAACGGGACCGCCGCCCACGACCATCCAGTCGCCGACCTGCAGAACCCAACCGGTACCGATGATGGCACCGAAGCCGATGGTGAAGAAGTTCCAGAGCGAAAGCGTTTTCTTCATGCCGCCGTTATCCTCGACTGCAACTTCTGCGTTCTTGTCCGCCATTGTTCCCCTCCTTTCCTGTTTGACGCCCTTGGCGTCACCCCTTGCGCGGTCCGTTTTGCCGCGCGCTTTTATTCCATGGCTTTAAGATACGGCCTTGGCGCAGCAGCGCCGCTCGCAGCTCGACCGAAGGCAGAATTGCAAAACGAGCGGCACCGTTTTTGGGACGAACGGCGGGAGACGTCATTCGTCTTGGACGCTTTCATCTTGTCTGCTTTTGAATACCTGTTGCCGTGACGCTTGGCGCGCGGCGCGGCAACGTTCATACCATTTGTCAGGCTTTTGGCGCACATACCCATGTGTCGTGCATCTTTTTATGTAGGATAGACAAGTTACACATGAGGCAAGGTGATTCGAATGGCATACGGATACAATGACGGCGACCAACGGCCACAAAGCGTGCGCCTTGCCGGCCGCACCACGTCAACGCCCAAAATCACCTCCGACAACGACAACCCGCAGCGCCCCCAAGAGCAGCTCGGGGCTTCTTCGCGGCAGCAAAGCCGTACCGTGCAGCAGTCAGACCGTGTAAGTACGAGCACACGCCAACGCCAGACCGGCACATCGCAGCCACGCCGCTACGATCGCCGTAAGACCGACTACTACGTCAAGCGCTCCTTTTCGCGACCTCAACGCGATCGCGGCAATTCCGCCCCTCACCCCGCGTCGCACACCACAAGCCACGCGCTTCCGGCCCGCCGCCTACGCCTTGCGCTTTGCTCCATTGCCGCCTGCCTCGTCTTTGTGTTTTTGGGATCCTGTATCTCCCACGGATCAGCCGGTCTTGAGCCCACTGCCGAGGACAAGCTGCTTAAAGCTCCCGTCGCGCCCGGTTACTCCTTTGCGTTCTCGACCCCACGCTCGCAATGGCAGGCCGGCGCCATGCCCCACATCTACCAAATTGACCCCGCATGGTCGGAGCTGCCCTATGCCGGTGGCACTATTCGAGAAAACGCTTGCGGTCCCACTTGCCTCACCATGGTCTATATCTTTAAGACCGGCCACACCGATAAGACGCCGGTCGATGTATGCGCACTGGCCGAAGCCGGCAACTACGCCCCCACCGGTGCCACCGAGTGGTCGTTTATGACAGGCGGTGCGTGGCAGCTGGGGCTCAACGGAACACAGCTCTATAACGATCGCGAATCGATTACCCAAGCACTTCGCTCGGGTGCGCCCGTCATCGCCGCAGTGCGCCCCGGTACGTTTACCAACGTAGGCCACTACATCGTGCTCTACGGCATCGACGATGCCAACCAGATTGGCGTCTACGACCCCAACTCGGCCAGCCGCAGCGCCCGCCGCTGGGGCGTCGTAGAGGTCCTCAACGAAGTCGAAGCCATGTGGGCCTACTACTAGTCATTGGGCACTCATTGGGGACAGACTTAAATGAGTACCTGGGAAACTGTGCCCCGCTTTGGACACTCATTGTGGGATGCGCTTTCCGCAGTTGATCGGTGCCACTCATTTAAGTCTGTCCCCAATGACCAGCCCTAGGCTGCCGGCAGAGACGATATGAGCAGGACATAAAAACATTGAGAGCCCCTGCTGCATGAAAGACCGCGGATTAGGCCGACAATGGTGAGTGTCTAATCCAACCGTGGCGGCCACGCCGCATTCATGGAAGGGGCTCCCATGCT
>DBFOIV010000055.1:0-5965 GCA_048489175.1 Collinsella sp.
AACCAGGGGAGTATTCTGGCTGGACAAAATGCCTGCTTAATAGGGTTGTCAGGTAGTCCGGGCGAAATACAAGGCTGGGGAGCACGTCGTGTAAGTAGTGGTCCTCTAGGGGCGTACGCTCGGTGGTGTACGCATTGTCCCAAGACCACGCGAGAGTTGGGATCATATCTTGATCAGCATGATTCTCGGCCGCAAGATTGGCATGACCCAGGTTTGGGACGAGGACGACAACGTCGTTCCCGTCACGGTCATCCAGGCTGGCCCCTGCGCTGTCTCGCAGGTTAAAACTCAGGCAACCGACGGCTATGACGCCGTCCAGATCGGTTTCGGCGACATCAAGGCCAAGAACGTGAACAAGCCCATGGCTGGTCACTTCGCCAAGGCTGGCGTCGAGCCTGTCCGCTTCCTTCGTGAGGTCCGCGTCGAGAACGGCGAGGAGCACAAGGTCGGCGAGGTCGTCACCGTCGCTGATTTCGCTGATGTCGAGAAGGTCGACGTCATCGGTACCTCCAAGGGTAAGGGCTTCCAGGGTCGCATCAAGCGCTGGGGTCAGCGCCGCGGTCCTATGACGCATGGTTCTCACTTCCAGCGTCACCCCGGTTCTATCGGTCAGTGCGCCTATCCTGCGCGCGTCCTCAAGGGCGTCAAGATGGCCGGTCACATGGGTAACGAGCGCGTTACCGTCAAGAACCTTTCCGTTGTCCGCATCGATGCCGAGCAGAACCTCATCTTGGTCAAGGGCGCTGTCCCGGGTGCCAAGAATGGTCTCGTCGCCATCCGTATGGCCTAAGGGCCCAGCCCATTTAGCCCAGCGTCATACCAAGGAGAACACTTAAATGGCAAAGTTTGAAGTAAAGAACAGCGAGGGCAAGAAGGTCGCCGAGGCCGAGCTCGCCGCTGAGGTGTACGGCATCGAGCCGAACATCCACGTTATGCACCACATCGTCAAGTGCCAGATGGCCTCTTGGCGTCAGGGCACCCAGTCCGCTAAGGGCCGCTCTGAGGTTTCCGGTGGCGGCAAGAAGCCTTGGCGTCAGAAGGGCACCGGCCGTGCCCGCCAGGGTTCCATCCGTGCTGCCCAGTGGCGTCACGGTGGCGTTGTCTTCGCCCCCAAGCCCCGTTCTTACGCTAAGCGTATGAACAACAAGGAGGTCAAGCTGGCTATGCGCTCCGCGCTGTCCGCCAAGCTGGCCGATGGCGAGCTTGTGCTCGTCGACGACTACGGCTTCGAGAAGCCTTCCACCAAGGCTGCCGTCGCCATGCTCAAGGCTCTCGGCCTTGAGGGCAAGCGTCTGACCATCATCGTTCGCGATGAGGACGTCAACGCCTACCTGTCGTTCCGCAACATTCCCAAGACGTTCATCATCACTGCCGACGAGGCCAACACCTACGATCTCGTCAACAACAACGCTGTGCTGATGCCCGCCGACATCGCCGCTCACTTCGGGGAGGTGCTTGCATAAATGACCGCCCACGAGATCATCATCCGTCCGATCGTGTCCGAGCGTTCCTTCTCCGGCATGGAGCTGAACAAGTACACGTTCGAGGTCGCCAAGGATGCTAACAAGTATCAGATCAAGGACGCTGTCGAGGAGATCTTCGGCGTCAAGGTCGTTCGCGTGAACACCCTGACGGTCAAGCCCAAGACCAAGCGCGTGCGCTATGTCGCCGGCAAGACCCGTTCTTGGAAGAAGGCCATCGTCACGCTGGCCGAGGGCGACACCATCGAGGTCTTTGGCAACCAGGCCTAAGACTCGCTGCTGTTGAGTGAGCTCATGCCTCCCAAAAAGGGGAGGCGAGAGCTCAAGGTTTTGGGCGTATAAAATGGACACGCCCGGAACCGTGTATACGTCCGGTGTCATCGCACCCGAGGCAGAACCTCGAATCCCTGTCTGCGATGGCTAACGGATTCCTATTGAAAGGGATTGTAATGGCTGTAAAGCACCTTAAGCCGACCTCCGCTGGTAGGCGTTGGCAGACGATCTCCGACTTCTCCGAGATCACCTGCACCAAGCCCGAGAAGTCTCTTCTCGAGCCCCTGCCCAAGAAGGCCGGTCGTAACAACAACGGCCGCATCACCACCCGCCACCAGGGCGGCGGCGTGAAGCGTCGTTACCGCGTGATCGACTTCAAGCGCAACAAGGACGGCGTGCCCGCCAAGGTTGCCACGATCGAGTACGATCCGAACCGTTCCGCTCGCATCGCTCTGCTGCACTACGCTGACGGTGAGAAGCGCTACATCCTGGCCCCCAAGGGCCTCGAGGTCGGTCAGACCATCATGTCCGGTTCTGACGCCGACATCAAGCCGGGCAACGCTCTGCCCCTCGCCGACATCCCCGTCGGTACGCTCATCCACGCCGTCGAGTTCCAGCCGGGCAAGGGCGCTGCTATCGCCCGCTCCGCCGGTAACTCCTGCCAGCTGATGGGTAAGGAGGGCAAGTACGCTATCGTCCGTATGCCTTCCTCCGAGATGCGCCGCATCCTCGTTACCTGCCGCGCCACCGTCGGTGAGGTCGGCAACGCCGATCACTCCAACATCGTCATCGGCAAGGCCGGCCGTAAGCGTCACATGAACGTGCGCCCGACCGTCCGCGGTACCGTCATGAACCCTGTCGACCACCCGCACGGCGGTGGCGAGGGCAAGAACCACACCTCTGGTCGTCCCTCCGTTACCCCCTGGGGTAAGCCGACGAAGGGCCTTCGTACGCGCAAGAAGAAGAAGGTCTCGAACCAGCACATCATTCGTCGCCGTAAGAAGTAATTTCGGATACCGAGTTTTAGGAGAAAGCACTTATGAGCAGAAGTCTCAAAAAGGGCCCGTTCGTGGAGACTCGCCTTCTCTCGCGTATCACCGCGATGAACGAGGCTGGCAAGAAGGACGTCGTGAAGACCTGGTCCCGCGCGTCCACCATCTTCCCCGAGATGGTTGGTCACACCATCGCCGTCCACGACGGCCGCAAGCATGTGCCCGTGTATGTTACCGAGTCCATGGTTGGTCACAAGCTCGGCGAGTTCGCGCCGACTCGTACGTTCCGTGGCCACAAGGCCAAATAGGGGGTTAACCGTAAATGGCAACTAAGTCTATTGAAACTGAGGCCACCGAGGTTCGCGCCGTCGCTAAGTACGTGCGTGTTTCCCCCAGCAAGGCCCGCCTGGTGGTCGATCTGATCCGCCGCAAGCCTGTCGCTCAGGCCTTCGACATCCTCCACTTCTGCGACCGCGCCGTCGCCGTGGATGTCGAGAAGGTTCTCCGTTCCGCCGTTGCGAACGCCGAGAACAACAACGGTCTGCGTGCCGACAACCTGGTTGTCGCCGCTGCCTATGTTGACGAGGGTCCGACGCTTAAGCGCATCCGTCCCCGCGCCAAGGGTTCCGCTTCTCGCATTCTGAAGCGTACTTCCCACATCACCGTCGTCGTTGCTCCTCGAAAGGAGGCGTAAAGCTGTATGGGTCAGAAAGTCTACCCCACCGGCTTCCGTCTTGGCATCACCGAGAACTGGCGCTCCCGCTGGTTCGCAGAGAAGGATTACGCTAAGACCCTCGGTAACGATCTCGAGATCCGCAAGTACCTCGAGAAGCGTCTTTCCCGCGCAGCTGTCTCCCGCGTCGAGATCGAGCGCGCTGGCGACAAGGTGAAGGTCATTATCCTCACCGCTCGCCCCGGCGTTGTCATCGGTAAGAAGGGTGCCGAGATCGATACCCTCCGCACCGAGCTCGAGAAGGTCGCTGGCGTCTCCAAGGGCCAGCTCTCCGTCGACGTTGTCGAGATCAAGCGCCCCGAGCTCGACGCCAACCTCGTTGCTCAGTCTATCGCCGAGCAGCTCGAGGGCCGCGTTGCCTTCCGTCGCGCTATGCGCAAGGCTGTCCAGTCCGCCCGCAAGGCCGGCGCTAAGGGCATCCGTATCCAGTGCTCCGGTCGTCTCGGCGGTGCCGAGATGGGCCGTCGTGAGTGGTACCGCGAGGGTCGCGTGCCTCTGCACACCCTCCGTGCCAAGATCGACTACGGCACGGCTGTCGCCAGCACCACCATGGGCGCTTGCGGCGTGAAGGTCTGGATCTACCTGGGCGAGAAGCTCCCGGGCCAGCCTGTTCCCAACCCTGCACTCGAGGGCTCTTCCCGTCCTCGTCGTCGTAACTCCGAGAGGAGGGGTCAGTAGTGCTTGCCCCTAAGCGTATTCTTCACCGCAAGGTGCAGCGTGGCTCCATGAAGGGCCAGGCCAAGGGTAATACCGAGCTGCATTTCGGCGAGTTTGGTATCCAGGCTCTCGAGGCCCATTGGATCACCAACCGTCAGATCGAGGCTGCTCGTATTGCCATGACCCGCTACATGAAGCGTGGCGGTCGTGTCTACATCACGATCTTCCCCGATAAGCCCATCACCAAGAAGCCTGCTGAGACTCGCATGGGTTCTGGTAAGGGTAACCCCGAGGAGTGGGTGGCCGTCGTCAAGCCCGGCCGCATCATGTTCGAGGTCAAGGGTGTTCCCGAGGAGGTCGCTCGCGAGGCTCTGCGTCTTGCGCAGCACAAGCTCCCCATCAAGACCAAGATTGTTGCTGCTAAGAACGCTGAGCAGCGCATCGAGAAGGAGATGGCTGAGGAGGCCGCTCTCGAGGCCAAGTGGGCTGCTGAGGACGCCGCCGCCGCCAAGGAGGAGAACTAATGAAGCCCGCAGAGATTCGTGAGCTCTCGGACGCTCAGCTCGTTGAGAAGCTGAAGGAAATGCGCGCCGAGCTCTTTAACCTTCGTTTCCAGATGGCCACCAGCCAGCTGGACAACACCGCTCGCGTCAACACCGTGAAGAAGGACATCGCTCGCGTCCTCACGGAGCAGCGCGCCCGTGAGATCGCAGCGGAGAAGTCCGCTGTCGCCGAGTAGGACCTAAGGAGAGAACATGACTGATTCGCGTAACTCGCGTAAGGTCCGTACGGGTGTCGTTACCTCCGTCTCCGGTGCCAAGACCATTGTTGTCACCATCACCGAGCGCAAGCGTCACCCCAAGTACGGCAAGATGATGACCAGCTCCAAGAAGCTGCACGCTCACGACGAGGAGTGCACGGCTGGCGTGGGCGACACCGTCCGCGTTATGGAGACCCGTCCTATGTCCAAGATGAAGCGTTGGCGCCTCATCGAGGTCGTCGAGCGCGCTAAATAAGCAGTCGCTCTTACGACTTGTACGTTTCCGAAGATGTGCGTATGCCTGGCTTGCATACCACAGGTCGTATAAAGGCAGCGCACCTCTCTTCGGTTCTTAGTTCGGAGGAACATCTACCATGATTCAGATGCAAACCATGCTGAACGTCGCCGACAACTCCGGCGCTCGCAAGATTCGCTGCATCAAGGTGCTTGGCGGTTCCAAGCGTCGTTATGCAGGCATCGGCGATGTGTTCATCGGTGCTGTCCAGGAGGCTACCCCTGGCGCCAACGTCAAGAAGAAGGACGTTGTCCGTTGCGTCGTCGTTCGCACCGTTAAGGAGATCCGCCGCAAGGATGGCTCCTACATTCGCTTTGATGAGAACGCCTGCGTTGTCATCAACAACGATGGTTCGCCCGTCGGCACCCGTATCTTCGGGCCCGTCGCTCGCGAGCTTCGTGACAAGAAGTACATGAAGATCGTCTCGCTCGCTCCCGAGACCCTGTAGTTAGGGGAGATATATGTATATCAAGAAGGGCGATAAGGTCCAGGTTCTCTCTGGTAAGGATCGCGGCAAGCAGGGCGTTGTCCTGCGTGCTCTCCCCGCCGAGAACAAGGTCGTTGTCGAGGGCGTTTCGGTCGTCAAGAAGGCCGTCAAGCCCAACGCTGCCAACCAGCAGGGCGGCATCGTTTCGCAGGAGGCTCCTATCGACGCCTCCAACGTCAATCTCGTTTGCCCCGAGTGCGGTAAGGTTACCCGCGTCGGTCACGAGAAGGACGGCAAGAACAAGCTGCGCGTCTGCAAGAAGTGCGGCCACAAGTTCTAAGCTGCCC
>DBFOIV010000056.1:0-3384 GCA_048489175.1 Collinsella sp.
CCGAGACCTTGAACTGCCTGTCGTATCGCTTTCTTCTTTGGGTCATCTTGAACACCTTTCGCTCTTAACTAGGTGTCCAATTCATCATACCCACTCCACAGTCCGGACCGCCCCGCGGTCCAACTTTCTGTCCGCACCCCCTTTGGCAGGTAAAAGCCGCTATTCAATCCCTATTTCACCGCAACTTAGTAGCTACTTGCGGACCAGGCGGGCGCAGAAGTGGCCGTCGTAGGAGTCGGCGTTTACCGGCACGCTTTGGAAGAGGCCCCGATCGTTCTGGCGTACGGATACGAGCTTCTTGGCCTGATCGAACTCGGGGAGCTGCAGAATCTGTGCCTCGGAGAGCGGCGCTACAGTAAAGCCGGTGCCCTCAGGAGAGTTCAAGAAAGCATCCACCACCTGCGTGTTCTCCTCGTCGAAGACCGAGCACGTCGCATAGATGAGCTCGCCGCCGGCAGCTACGCGCGCAGCAGCCTCTTTGAGCATCATCAACTGCAGCTTGGGCAGCTCGCACGTGACGTCACACTCGGCCAGGCGCCACGGAATCTCGGGATGGCGGCGCATGGTGCCGGTGCCCGAACACGGCGCATCGATAAAGACCGTGTCGAACTTAACCGGATTGCCAAGCATGGCATCAAACGATGTCAGTACTTCATCAAGCTCGCAGGCATCACCCGAAACCGTACGAACGCCCTGAATACCGGCCTTATGCAGGCGAGCGAGATTCAGATCGCACTTGCGATCATGCAAATCGAGCGCCGTATGCTGACGCTCATAGCCCGCACGCTTGGCCTGGCACATCATCACATAGGTCTTGGTGCCACGACCGGCACCAATCTCAAGGCAGCTACCAGGGCGCGTGGCAGCTGTGGCGATAAGCTGCGCATTGAGATCAGATGCCACCGCGGCAGCACGCTCAAACACACCCGAAGCAACGGTAACCTGGGCATCAACCGGGGCATGGCAGCCCGGGAAGACAGGCGCGACGAGCTGCGAGATATACGGATCGGGCTTGGTCGCAAAGGCGTTCTCATGCAGGGCCAGCGGCGCGGGGGCCAGATTGCCGGCAAAGTTAAGTGCACCCTCTGGCGTGTCGAACGATGCCATAATGCGAGCGCACAGCCAACGCGGTAGACCCATCAGGCGCGACAGACGAACCAAGCGTCGCTCAGACTCATCCACATCGGACGCAGTAGCAAAGTCCTCAACGTTGTCCGCGACCTTATGCAGCACGGCATTGGCCAAACCGGCGGCAGACTTAGCTCCGCTGCGCACCAGCTCAACACCCTGACTTACTGCAACGCGGCCAGGCGTATGCAGATAGAGCATCTCGAAGGCCGAGATACGAAGCGCCATGCGAACACGCGGCGCAACCTTTTTAGGCTTATCAAGAAACTGATCGAGCAGCTCGTCCAAAATACCCTGCGTGGCGGCAACACCCAGCGCCAAGCGAGCGGCAAAAGCGGAATCGCGCTGGTCAATAGCCTTGGCCGATGCGCGAGAGGACAGCACGTCACGCGCATACATGCCGCGGCGATCGGCCTCCATCAACACATCGAGCGCAAGCTTACGCGCGGGAGACAGCTTGCTCATGACAGAACACCCCACGAAAGATCGGCACCCTGCAGTCCAGCGGCCCAAGCAGAAGCGTCCATAGCACGCTTGCCATCAGGCTTAACCTCGAGCAGCTCAACCGTGCCATCGGAAAGACCAAGGTAAACACGCTTGGCCTTAACGAGAACCTGACCCTCGCCAAGCGACACATCAGCCGGCGCAGCATCGAGCACGCGCACGGTCTTGCCGGCAATCACGCAACGAGCAGGCGCGGTATCGGACGAGGCCAGCACATGACGCACGCAATCAAGCGCCGCCATTTGCGGATCCAGGCGCATCTCCTGTTTAGAAATCTTGGCGGCATGGGTAACGAGCGCCTCATCCTGTTCAGTCCACACGGCGGTACCATCGGCAAGAGAAGGAAGCGTACCGGCAAGCAGGTTGCCGCCAAGCTCACCAAGCTCCATGGTCAGCGCCTCAGCATGCTTACCGGCAACCGACGTGGAAGCCTGAGCACAATAAGCACCAGTATCCACGCCATGCCCGATGCGCATGATAGAAACGCCAGCAACCTCATCACCAGCAAGAATGGCACGCTGAATGGGAGCAGCCCCACGCCAACGAGGCAGCAAGGACGCATGAACATTTACGATACCGAGCGGCGCCATATGCAGCACCTCATCGGGCAAAATGCAGCCATAGGCAGCCACGCAGAAAATATCTGCCCGAGCAGCTTGAAGCGCCTCAACGACCTCCGGCGTCATACGATTAGCCTCAATAACCCGCAACCCCAGCCCAAGCGCCTTAGCCTTAACAGGAGACGGCTCTAGCTTCTTACCACGTCCACGAACAGCATCAGGACGAGTAACAACAAGCGCAATCTCATTCCCGGCCTCGACAAGCGAAGTCAGCGAAGGCACAGCAAAATCAGGCGTACCCATAAACACAATACGCATAAAAGTTAGTCTCCTCTCAACAACGAGCCGAGACGGCTACAAATAACAGCGGAAAGCCAAGAACGCAGCCCTTCCGCAATAACAATTCAACAAGAACAAATATACCCAAAACCAAAGAAAGAGCCGCAATAAAAGCAGCCCTCTCAACAAAGCAATTATCAGCGAAGACGCCCCTCCCTGGCCCAACGGCACCCGGGGCGAAACGAAGAACGACAAAGTAGTCCCTGGGATGGGGCCCATACATATCGTCCCGCGCGCAGTTTCGCAGCGCAGCGAGAATGTTTGAGCACGGGATGATATGTGTGGGCCCCATCCCAGGGACGGACAATTAACCTACTCCGTCTCGCCCGGTCGAGCGCCGCGGGCCAGGGCGTCCTGGTACTCTTTGACTGCCTTGATGCGCTGCATCGGCTTGAGTCGCTCGAACATGGTGTTGCCGTGCAGGTGATCAATCTCGTGCTGCAGGCACACACAGAACAGGTCGCCCGAGGCCTCGTAACGAATCAGGTTGGCATCCAGGTCGTACGCCTCGACGACAACATGATCGGGACGCTCGATCTCGCAGCTAATGCCAGGGATAGAGAGGCAGCCCTCGCTAAACGGTACCAGATGGTCGCTCTGCTCAACAATGACAGGGTTGATGAGCACGTACGGGTCGTAGTCGTTCTTGTCGCTGTAGTCGCAGTCGATGGTGACGAGCTGAATGAGCTCACCGATCTGCGGGGCAGCAAGACCGCAACCGCCGTTCTCGAACATCATCTTCTTCATCTTCTCGGCAAGCGCCTCGATCGCCGGGGTGATCTCCTCGATGACGGCGCACTCCTGGCGCAGACGAGGGTCGGGCGACAGTACGATTCCGTTGGCTTCCATGGCC
>DBFOIV010000057.1:0-7182 GCA_048489175.1 Collinsella sp.
ACCCAGCTCACCGGGTTGTCCCAAACAAAGAACATGCCCACCCACATCAAAAACAGCACGGTCTCGCACCAGTGCATAAGGGTCATCTTGGCCAGCGTGCCGCCGCTCATCTCGGTGGCGACGCCCTGGACAATCTCCTGATGCGCGTGATGCGAGTACGAAAGATCGAACGGCGACTTGCGCAGCTTGATGGTAAGCACCGCGAGCAGCGCGAGGAAAATGGGCGCGCTGTACACGATGATGGGGGCTGACCGCCCCGTCACGGCAATGGAATCGAAGCTATCGGTGGCAAGATACAGGCCCACGCTCATCAGCAAAACGGCGGGCTCATAACTCATAACCTGCAGCAGCTCGCGGTCGGCGCCAACCTGGGCAAATGGACTTTGCGTCGAGGCGGACGCCAACACCACAAAGATCGCGGCGAGCGTCACCATAAAGGCGCACAGCAGCGTGTTGGAGCCCGACACAAAGATGCCGCCGCCCACGACGGTAAAGATGAGCGCGCATGCCATATAGGTATCGTCCATGGTGTTTACGCTGGCAGGGGCCTTGCGCAGCAGCTTGGCAACGTCGTAGAAGGGCTGCATCAAGCGCGGGCCCACGCGGCCCTGCATGCGGGCCGAAAGCTTGCGGTCAACGCCGTCGATCAGGCCGCCCACAAGCGGCGCAATCAGGGCAAACGCCACGGTGCCTATAAAGATGCCCACGACGCCCGAACCTTCAAAATATTTGCCGCGCAGCACCGAGGGCGCGCTCATGGCAAGTCGCTCGGGCCCAATCCACGCGCAACACAGCAGCGCAAACAAGATAATGCTGCAGCACACGACGCTACCCACGGGGCTAATACGCTTCTCGCCAAGGGCGTCCTCCGAGTACCAATTGCGCTTTTCGGCCTTTACCTCGTGTCCCATCGAGCCGCGGAAATGGCGGTAATTGTCGGTTCCCACGCCCGAAAGATATACGTTTACATGCGGTTTGTTGCTCACACGGAATGAAGTCAGCAGCACCACGGCGATAAACGCCACGATAACCACCATCAGATACATGGCGTCCTTGCCAATAACGTACGGCACGCGGCCAAACACCATGGCCAAGTAGGGCGACACCAGACCGCTCGAGATAACCGGGAACGCCACGCAGCACAGAATCAGCAGCGCGGCGATGGTATTGAGGGCCATCCATTCGGTCTTATGGACATTGACCTCAACGTTTTGAGCCGTGGGGTCGACGCCCGAAAGCTTGGCGAGCCACTTACCCCAGAAGTAAAACGTTGCGGCCGAGCCAAAGGCAAGCACCATGATCATGAGCACGTTGCCGGTCTGCGCAAACGCCACCAGGGCGCCCCACTTGGACACGAGCATGCCAAACGGCGCCACAAACATGCCCATAATGCCCAGCATCATCAGACGCGTCAGGTGCGGCATGCGGCTGAACAGACCGTCCATGTCCTCGATATTACGGCTGCCGATATGATGCTCGGCCGTGCCCACGCACAGGAACAGCAGCGACTTTGCCACCGTGTGGAACAGGATTAGGAAGATGGCCGCCCATACGGCCTCGGGCGCGCCGACACCCAAGCAGGCACTGATGAGGCCCAAGTTGGAAATGGTGGAGTACGCGAGCACACGCTTGGCGTTGCTCTGCGAGATGGCCATGAGGGCAGCGAGCAAAAACGTGATGGCACCCACACTCGTGACCATAAAGCCGGTCACGGGATAGATGGCATAGAGTGGGCTCAGCTTGACCATCAGGAACACGCCGGCTTTGACCATGGTTGACGAGTGCAGCAGGGCGCTCGTGGGGGTGGGGGCAACCATAGCACCGAGCAGCCAAGTGTGGAACGGCATCTGCGCGGCCTTGGTGAGCGCGGCGAGCGACAGCAGGATGACCGGCATCACCAGCAGCGCGGATTGCGTGGTGTCAGCGCCGGAAAGCTCGATCATGCCCGAGATGGTCAGCGGCATGCCGTTAACGTGCAGGTACATGAGACCGGCCAAAAACGCGATACCGCCCAGCATGTTGAGGATGATCTGGGTGAAGGCGTTTTTGATGGCCTCGGGCGTGCGCGTGTAGCCAATCATGAGGAACGAGCACACGGTGGTGATTTCCCAGCCGCAGAACAGCCACTCCAGGTTGTCGCTCGTCACGATGACGAACATGGCCGAGAGGAACAGGAACATAAGCGCCAGGAACTGCGGGCGACGGTCGGGCGCGGTCTGCCCGCGCAGCGCTGCCTCGTGCTCGTCGTGGGCCTGGAAGTCCTTCATGTAGCCCAGGGCATACACGCAGATTAGGCTGCCGACAATGCCGACGGCAAGGACCATGATCACGCTCATGTAGTCTAGGTAGAGTGGCTTCGCCGTGACGGCTTCGGCCGCAGGCAGCGTCATGGCCGCAAAGACGAGCGAGCCCACCAGCTGGACTATGCCGAGCGCCGTGGTAAGCACGCTCTTATATTTGTGCGCGTTGTACAGGATGACGGCGCACAGAACGACGTCGATGACGGAGCTGATGATCGAGAGCGCATGCGAGGTGCCGGGGGCAACCTCAAAGCTCTGCGGCCCCGTGCCAAAAAACATGACGGCGACTACAACTGTCACCGCCATAATAATGCCGGAACCTATGAGCCCCACCGCATCGCGGGCACGGTCACCGCGCGCAAGCAGCATGCCCAGCGCCGGTACCAGCGGAAACAGGGTAAGGAAATACAGTAGCGTCATACCATCACTCCCCCATGCAAAAACGCTGCAATTGTTTAACGTTATAGCTCAATTGAGGAGTAGCGGCGGCAGATTTTCGGCCAACTGGGGAGTTTTAGGCGTACGGGGTAAGGAATCTGTCCGCACTGGAGTAGAGGGTGACGTTTCCTTACCGCAGCGACGGGCGCGCGGCCCACTGTGTGCGGTTTATTGGCCACGTTGAAGGATGCCCCGATAGGCTCGCGGCGGTTCGAAAAGTTGGCGCGGCAAGAAAAATGCGCCTCGTGGGCGCACCCTCTTGCTACTCTGCCTGCTTAACGCGCGGCTTGCGACCCCGCGGCTTATCGACCAGTGCGGACTCACCGCTCTCGCGATACTGGCGGCACCAGGCCTTAACCGAAGACTCGCTTGGAATCTTATACTTGATCATGGCTTCGCGAACCGTCAGACCGTTTTCCAGACGGTCCTTAACCACGGCGAGCTTTACGTCGTACGAATAGGTGTGATGGCGAGCGCCCGCATTGAGCACGGCGTCGGCACCGCCCACGGCATATGCGCGGGCCCACTGACGAGCCGTGGCCTGGGGAATGCCAAGCTTTGCGGCGAGGGCGCGGTGACCGACCCCCTCTTGGAGGATCTCGACGGCGCGCTGCCTAACCTCGGGCGCATGCGTGCGAGTCCTAGTTGCTTCCGACATACCTGCCACTTCTTAGCCTTAACCGTTAATCTGCTTTCTTACGTGCAAGTTAGATAGTAGCATTTTACTGTTTGCTCAAAACAGTTAATTAAAATAGACGCGGCGTTATCTGGGCATTTGGCACCAATTTACGACGTTTCTTTATCGATTATTTACGCTGGTAGCTGACTCGCAGCTAATCGTCATTCGCTTGTCACCAAAATTGGCATCTCTTTATGTCTTTTGGTATAGAGGATATAATTATTATCCCCTCCCCCAATAATTTTGAGTGGCCTGCAAGGTAGTAGATGTCCTCACTCCTCATGATTACCGCGCACTGCCCTCCACCGGAGCAAAACAAAAAGGGCGGGACCTGCTGCGCTTGCAGACCCCGCCCCGGTTGACACCCCATGGGACGCAGTCGGGCGAGGCAGATCCGTGCTACCGCCCCGCCTGGCCGCGAAGTTAACTACAGCTCGTTGGCCGCGTGATATGCCGTGCGAATGGCGCTCGCGATGTCGGCGGTGCGCTCGCCCGAGCAGTCGCCCACACAGGTCACGGGCACCGTCACGCCGTCCAGGTCAAACGCGTTGGCCTTGGAGCCCACGGCCATCACCACGTAATCGCAGGCAATCTTCACCGGCTCCTCGGTGCCGTCTTCGGCAGTACGAATAGCCTCCACGCCCTCGTCGGTAACGGCGGTTAGACGGGTCTTCACGTGCTGCTCCACGTTGTGCTCTGCAAAATCGCTCATAATCAGCGGCAGAATGGTCTCGGACTCGCCCGCGGCAATCTTGTCGAGCATCTCCACGATCGCCACCTCGCAGCCGCGCTGCAGCAGGTACTCGGCAGTCTCGGTGCCCACCAGGCCACCGCCAATGACGGCGACGCGGCCCGTAAGCTCCACCTTGCCGGCCAGCACGTCCCAGCTCGAGATGACCTTGTCCGAGTCGGCACCCGGAACGGGGATGACAACGTCGTGCGCGCCCACGGCCACAATCGCGGCGTCAGCGGCGTTGAGGTCCTCAGCGGTAGCGGCGTGGTTGAGCTCAACCTTCACGCCCAAGCCAGGCAGAATCTTCTCGTAGTACTCGACCGAGCGCATGATCTCGTCCTTGCGCGGAGGCGCGGCTGCCAGCACAATCTGGCCGCCCAGATGATCGCTCGCCTCATAGACGGTCACGTCGTAGCCGCGCTTGGCCGCCACGCGTGCGGCCTCCAGGCCGGCGATGCCGCCGCCCACCACGGCGATCTTCTTGTCGCCCTCGCCCGGCTTAATGGCGACGGTCGCCTCGTCGCCGTTCTCGGCATTGAGCACGCACGAGATGTACTTGCGGTTTTGAATCGCGTCGACGCAGCCCTTGTTGCAGTTGAGGCACTCTCGAATGGGCTCGCCCGTGGCGGCCTTCAGCGCAATGTCGGGGTCGCACATGAGCGAGCGGCCATAGGCGATGATGTCGGCGGCGCCGTCTTCCAGAATCTTCTCGCCGGCCTCGACCGAGACAACACGGCCGACGGTTGCCACCGGCACGGAGACCAGGGCCTTGACGCGCTCGGCCACGGGCAGCGTCCAGTTGTAGGGCATGGCACCCATGGGCGGAATGGTGTCGCCCATGTTGCCGGTGTGGTTGGCCTGTGCAACCTGGATCATGTCGATGCCCGCATCCTCGAGCAGCTTGGCAAACTCGCAGGCCTCGTCGGGCTGCAGGCCGCCCTTGCCGCGCGGCGTGCCGTCGGGGTTCTCCATGATCACGGGGAGCTTGTACTCCACCATCAGCTGCGGCGCGGCCTCCTTGATGGCAGCGACGACCTCCAGCGCGTAGCGAACGCGGTTCTCGAACGAGCCGCCGTACTCGTCGGCGCGCTTGTTGAGAATGGCCGAGCACAGTGAACCCACCAGACGGTCGCCGTGGACCTCGATGGCGTCGATGCCGGCCTGCTGTGCGCGGGCGGCAGAGGCGGCGATCGCCTCCTTGATCTGGGTGAGCTGCTCTGCGCTCGCCTCGTTCACAAAGTGCTGCATGTCGTGGTGCAGCTTAGCGTAGGCCTGCTTGCGGATCTCGTTGGACTCGGCCATCTTGGCGGCAAAGGTCTCCTCATCGCCGGCGGCCTTGGCCTCCTGCGCGGCCTTGGCGGCAGTCATGGATCCCATGACCATGCGACCGACGCCAGGCACGTCGTACTCGGGGTGGAACAGCTGCAGCGCGACCTTGGCGCCGTGTTTGTGGACGACGTCGGCCAGGGCCTTAAACGTGGGGATCTGGGCGTCGCTCGCCAGCTTGGGCGTGGGGCTTGCGGTCATAACGGGAGCAACGTCGCCGATGACGATGTAGCTCACGCCGCCACGGGCCAGGCGCTCGTAAAAAGCCAGGCTGCGCTCGCCAATGGAGCCGTCGCGCTCCTCGTAGCCGGTGGTCAGCGGCGGGAACATAATGCGGTTCTTGAGCTCAAGGGGGCCAACCGTAATGGGCTGGAGCAGCTTGGATGCAGGTGCGGTCATGGACATTCCTCTCTTGTAGGCGCGGCGGCGATGGTGCCGCGTAGTTGTCTAGAGGATATGGCATGGGAATACAACAGCGCAACGGAAATCGGCGGACAGCAGGTAGCGGCAGGTGGATGGGGCAGGGCGGCCCGTCGGTTTGTCTCAATCTGTAACAGTTACGCGACAAAACCGGGTCTTACTGTTACAGATCGAGACAAACCAAACCCGCCTGCTAAAAAATCTCAATCTATAACAACAACTCGGCAAAATCCGTCCCTCGTGTTACAGATTTAGACAAACGAAGACCGTCCTGCCGAAACATCTCGATCTGTAACACTTAGCCGCCCAAATCGGGTCTAGATGTTACAGATCGAGATTTTGTTTAAGAAGCCGAGAATTGGACCGAAAACACAGTCCCGGAATAACAAAAAAGCTCGCCGGCTAGGCCGACGAGCTGCAAGTTCTTGGTCGCGGGGGCAGGATTTGAACCTACGACCTCCGGGTTATGAGCCCGGCGAGCTACCAGACTGCTCCACCCCGCAATGTCTGGGCGCCTCATGTGCGCAAGAAAGAATATTACGCGGGAGTTCGGTAAACGGCAAGGAAAATCTCGTAGAGCATAATTCCTTCATATTTAAACCCCTCAGCCCCTATCACCGTAAACGAATCGCAGCCGAGCGCCGTCGACGGCACGTATACAATGGTGCGCGTCCTTTTATGCCGACACCGGGAGTAGACATGCTGCTCGCTATCGATATGGGAAACACGCAGACGGCCATGGGCCTGTTTGACGGAGACGAGCTGGTGCAGTCGTGGCGCATGCCCACCGACCGCTCCTATACCGCCGACGAGATCCATGTGCGCCTGATGGGTTTCTTTAAGATGTACGGCCTTTCGCTCGATGCGGTCGACGCGATCGCCTTTGCGGGCGTGGTGCCGCAGCTCTCGCGCGAGTGGCACGCCGTGGCCGACCGCATTGCCGCGGACGCCATCGTCATCGGGCCGCAGACGGCCGCCGTAACCAAGCTGCGGGCGGCGCGCCCCCAGGCCGTTGGTGCCGACCGCATCGCCAACGCCGTCGCTGCCGAGACCTTCTATGGCGCGCCGGCGATCGTGGTGGACTTTGGCACCGCGACCAATATCGACGTCATCGATGAGGACGGTTATTACATTGGCGGAGCGATCGCGCCGGGCATTCGCATCTCCATGGACGCGCTTGCCGCCCGTGCCGCCAAGCTCGCCAGCGTGCCGCTCGAGGCGCCCGAGCACGCCATCGGCCGCGATACCGAGGAGTGCATCAAGGTCGGCGCCGTAACGGGCGCCGC
>DBFOIV010000058.1:0-2780 GCA_048489175.1 Collinsella sp.
TCCGCGCCACAACGCCGCCGAGGTCATGGGCATCATCGGTGACATCAAGGGCAAGACCTGCATCATCAACGACGACATGATCGACACCGCTGGCACCCTGTGCGCCAACGTCAAGGAGCTCAAGGCTATGGGCGCTGGCGATATCTACGTCTGCGCCACCCACGGTATCTTCTCCGGTCCGGCCATCGAGCGTCTGAACGACGCCCCGATCGTCGAGTGCGTCGTCACCGACGCCATTCCCGTCGAGGTCGGCGGCAAGATCAAGACCATCTCGGTCGCCGAGGAGTTCGCTCAGGCCATCTCCGCCGTTTACCACGAGGAGCCCGTCTCCACGCTCGTCGGCGGCGACTTCGCGCTGTAATCCAACGCGCATCGCATCATCTTTGATGCTTTTAAAGGGTCGGAAGCTCGCTTCCGACCCTTTTTCTATCCCTCGTCAACCCGCCCTGGACAATTAGTTCAGATACGTATTTTTCTAAAGCTCCAAAGGACCGTTCGGAGCCTTCTGACCTCCCCGGCGCATGCCATGCCGTCCAAAGCTCATCGTTTTCGAGTACAACCGCTGCATATTTATCCTCAAATCGCCCTCAAAGGCCCTTAGAAACGCCTCGAACGCCGCTGCCTTATACGTATCTGAACTAACTGTCCAGCAGCTATCGTCAACCTTCGCGGCAGAGCTCAATTTCCTGCAATCCCCTCAACCGATTCCACCGAATTCATAACACCCAGCCGTTCATGGCGCGCAGCGCCCCGCTGAGCGAAAAGAACGGTATGGCGGTCGCATTCTGCCGCCAACTTAGTACGTTATAGCTATGACGACCGTGATTTCACATCTCTCCGCCCTCCGCGCAATTCGTCGCGCACGACGGGCGTACTCTGCCCTACCCTGGGACTTCGTTGATAGCGAACAGCAAGCACATGCCTTGGCTAGCTGTATTCCCAACAATGACGCGATAGACTTTGGTGCACTTTCGATACTCGACGCCTGGAATGAAGATGATTCCGAACTGCTCGATCTTCTCGTTTCAAACGAAGACAACAGACGCCGCGACAGGCGACTTCTTCAGCATATTCTCTCCGCTCCTCTTCCTGAAGGTGCAATTATGCACGTCGAGGCCGACATCTACGCAACGTCTCCCGCCATGACAGCCATGCTTTGTTCCAAAAATGAATCAGTCGCCAAAACCCTGATGCTTCTCATGGAACTGCTCGGAACCTACTCCCTTCCTCCCGGGGCAACATACCCCATTGCCTATGACGGCATCTGGCCCGAGGGCGATGACTACGAAGCGATGGACGACCTCGATTGCCGGGGCGACCAGTCGGCGACCGAACAGCAGAACGAAACCCGCTACGAACAGGCACACTACAAATGCGAGCCCGCCACGACCATCGAAGATCTCGAGGCTGTTGCACAGCTTGCCAAAAGTAGCTCATACACATCGTTTCGCACGGCAGTCAAACTTGCCCGACCCGGATCTGCATCCCCAGCCGAATCCCTAATGTTTGCCGTTCTCGGAGCGCCCATGCGCTTTGGAGGATTCGGATGTTGCAGTCTGCCCATGGGAGGCCTGCTACTCAACTATCGAATCGACTTCGACACTCTTGCGGTCAACATGTCCTCGGGCATCCCCTATGCCATCTGCGACCTATATTGCCCGGCAGCCGGAGTCGACAACGAATACAACGGAATTGGGCATGAGCTTCAAAACGCTCGCATCCACGATGGCAATCGAAATAATGGCCTCAAGGCAATGGGCATCCACGTCCTGGTTATCAATCGCGACCAAATGAAAGACCTTGTTGCACTCGAAGCCTTCGCCCAAACGATGCATCGACTCGCGGGAGTCCGATTCCGATACCGTATCAAGGGCTATCGCAAGCGTCAGGCCGCTTGGCTCAACGCTCTGCGGGCTGGAATCGGCCTTGCGGCGGTCTAAACGGCGAATCACCCGCGCGCCGCCGAACAGGACTGGACAGTTAGTTCAGATACGTATAGATGGACACATTGAATTAGGCTGTTTTGCAGCTATCTCTATACCATTCGCCCTATTTGAAGGCAGGGTAGACTTCAAAACAGCGCCATATGGACTAACTAAAGCTCCGAAACAACGTATCGGCATTGAATTGAGCACTTCGAGTCCTCAGAACTTATACGTATCTGAACTAACTGTCCACCTCTGATTTCGACGGCCGTCCAAACGCCCCTAAACGCCCTCAATTACCCTCCATTTGACAGCGGCAACAGGGTCGCTCACCATAGCAGGCGACAAATCAACGAAAGGATAAACATGGCAGCTGCACAGCCGCTTAAGATTCGCATGGTTGCCGGACTTGGCAACCCTGGCGAGGAATATGCCGAGACCCGTCACAACGCTGGTTTCAAAGCAATCGACGAGCTGGCCCGTCAGGCCGGCGTCACGTACTGGAAAAACCAAGCAGGCGCCGAGGTCGCGCTCATCAACATCAACGATCCCGAGGAAGAGGGCGGTAAGCGCCAGATTGTACTGGTCAAGCCGCAGTCGTATATGAATACCTCGGGTGGCCCCATCTCCAAGCTCTGCCGCGAGTACAAGATCAAGGCCGAGGAGCTGCTCGTAATCCACGACGAGCTCGATATTCCCGCCGGCGACGTCCGCGTTAAGGTGGGCGGCGGCCACGCCGGTCACAACGGCCTGCGCTCCATCATCGACAAGATGGGCAGCCGCGACTTCAGCCGCATCCGCACCGGCATCGGCAACCCTCCCGGCAAGATGGCCGTCGCCGACTACGTTCTTAAG
>DBFOIV010000059.1:0-2993 GCA_048489175.1 Collinsella sp.
CGAGTTTTTGAGCGGCATTACCGAGGAACTGTCGGAGTCGTCCTATCTGCCCGTTATCTTGCAGGCGTCTTCTACGCATGAGCGCAACCGCGCACGCGAGCACTTTGAGCGCCGCTCGTTCGACGCCGTGATCGACGTCTCTCCCTACAAAGGCAGCGAGCTGCTCGAGGTGCTGCGCGAGCTGGGCGTACCCACCGTGTTGTGCGGCCAGCTCGAGGGCCACCCCTATCGCGATGTGTTCTCGACGGTCTACTCTGACGACGAAGAGGGCGGACGCTTTGCGGCACTCGCCATGAAGGGGCGCGGCCGCAAAGATATCGTCGCCGTGTTGGGACCGCAAGACAACCCCGCTGTTGTCGACCGCCTGCGTGGCTACCGCGCCGTCTTGGGCGAAGACCTCCCAGACGCAAACGTTATCTATACCGGCTGGAACAGCGGAGACGGCTATCAGGCCATGCACCTGATTCTCGCGCGCAAGATTGCTTTCGATGGCGTGCTCTGCGGATCGGACCGTATCGCGGCTGGCGTCATCACCGCACTCAACGAGGCAGGCCTATCCGTTCCTGCGGACGTTTCTGTCGTCGGCTTCGACGATCACGAGATTGCGACGCGCTGCGTCCCCGCGCTCACGACCGTCCGCCAGCCCCTGCGCGAAGAAGGCCACATGGCCGCCAACATTGCGCTCGACATGATCAAGGGTGCCGAGCCTACCACCTCCGTGATGCACATGCAGCTGATCCAGAGAGACTCGCTATAAGAAACTGGGGCAGGCTTTCTGCCAGACAGTTGTTGCGGAAAGCCTGCCCCGTTTTGAGCGCTCATTCTGGGGCACAGTTTCCGTTAGACAGCTCAACCGGAAACTGTGCCCCATTATTTTGCCGAATTCTGGGTCGCGCTTTCCCAGAGGACCCCCCTTGGGAAAGCGCGACCCGTTCTGGACGCAAATTCCGGGTTGTAGTTTCCCGGCGCACGACGGCAAGCCTCCAAACCATGACGTCACGACATAAAAAACGAGGGAAGGCACGCGTCCTTCCCTCGCAACGGGCAATATGTAGCCGCTTGCCTACATCAGGCGCAGGCTGACGTCCTTGAGCTGGGCGCCGCTAACGGCACTCGGAGCACCCGACATAAGGTCGGAGCCGCTGGCCGTCTTGGGGAACGCCATGACGTCGCGGATGGAGTCGGAACCGGTGAGCAGCATGCACACGCGGTCCAGGCCCAGAGCGAAACCGCCCATCGGGGGTGCACCAAACTTGAGAGCCTCCATGAGGAAGCCGAACTGAGACTCGGCACGCTCCTCGGTAAAGCCCAGGAGCTTGAGCATGGACATCTGCATCTCGGCGTTGTGGATACGCATACCGCCGCCGCCGGCCTCAAAGCCGTCCATGACAAAATCGTAGGTGCAAGAACCGGCTGCCAACGGGTCGGCCTCGATCTTGGCGATGTCGGTCTCGGTCGGCAGGGTGAAGGGCTGGTGCTCGGCGGCATAGGCCTTGCGGTCCTCATCCCAGTGGAACAGCGGGAAGTTGACGACCCACAGGAAGTCGTGGCCTTCGCGCTTGATCTCAAGTGCGTTGGCCATGTGCGAACGCATGCCGCCCAGGATCTCGTCGGAAAGCAGGCGCGGGCCGGCGGCGAACATCACAAGGTCGCCGGGCTCGACGTCCATGCGCTCGCGCAGAGCGGCCATCTCCTCGTCCGAGAAGAACTTGACGATGGGGCTGTTGATGGAGCCGTCCTCGCGGAAAGCGATCCAGGCCAGACCCTTGGCGCCAAACGTGGAGGCCACGCCGGCAAGCTTATCGATCTTGGCACGTGCCCAGGCACCAGCGCCCTTGGCGTTGATGGCCTTGACGACAGAACCCTCCTCGTTCGCGGCAGTCGCAAAGACCTTGAACTTGGAGTTGGCAAAGATGTCGGTCAGGTCGACCAGGTGCATGCCATAGCGGGTATCGGGCTTGTCGGAGCCATAGGTGTCCATGGCCTCCCAGTAGTTCATGCGACGCAGCGGCGTGGGCATCTCGACGCCCATGCGGCCGAAGGCATCGGCCAGGACCTCTTCGAGCGCGCTCATGACATCGTTCTGGTCCACGAAGGACATCTCGATATCGACCTGGGTGAACTCGGGCTGACGGTCGGCACGCAGGTCCTCGTCGCGGAAGCACTTGGCAACCTGGTAGTAGCGCTCAACGCCACCGACCATGAGCAGCTGCTTCAGGAGCTGCGGGGACTGCGGCAGGGCGTAGAAGTTGCCCGGCTGGATGCGGCTGGGAACGATGAAGTCGCGGGCGCCCTCGGGCGTGGACTTAAACAGGGAGGGCGTCTCGACCTCCATGAACTCACGGTTGTGCAGTGCCTCGCGAATGGCAAAGGTAAAGTCGGAGCGCAGCTTGAGGTTGGCCATCATCTCGGGACGGCGGAGATCCAGATAGCGATAGCGCAGACGGGTGTCCTCGCTGGTCTCGATGCCGTCCTCGATCTGGAACGGCGGGGTGACGGACGTGTTGAGCACCTCGGCGTGGTCGGTCAGGACCTCGATCTCGCCGGTCGCGAGCTTGGTGTTGGTGGTCTCCTCGCCACGGGCGCGCACGACGCCGTGGATCTTGATGGGCCACTCGGGACGCATGGTCTCGGCGATCTTAAAGGCATCGCCATCGGAGTGCTCGGGGTCGAAGGTGAGCTGCGTGATGCCCTCGCGGTCGCGAAGGTCGCAGAAGATAAGGCCGCCGTGGTCGCGGCGACGGCTCACCCAACCGGTGAGGGTGACCTCTTCGCCCACGTTCTCGAAGCGAAGCTCGCCGCAGGTACGGGTGTGCATGGAATGCTCATCGATGGGACGGGTCTGGCTCATACCAGTGATCCTCCTTTATGGATCTGTGCCGCCCCGTGTCGTTCCGGGCGGCGTCGTACAGATTTGCCCAGCCTGCGTAAACCGCGCAGCCGGACATGGCGTTCTATCTTATCGCACCCACGTCGATGTACCGCGAAAAAGT
>DBFOIV010000060.1:0-6707 GCA_048489175.1 Collinsella sp.
TAGGGGTCGTCCAGGCTGCACTGCGACAGCCACGGGGACAAGTTGGACGAGATGCGGGTGCGCACCAGACGGCTCTGGTGGCGACCGATGGTGTTGAACGTCAACGTGGGCGCATCGGGCGTGGCGTCGACGATGTCGCCGTAGGGCACCAGACCGAGCTTGATCAGGGCCTGGAAGCCGTTGCAGATGCCCAGCATCAGGCCATCGCGGGCCTTGAGCAGGTCGCGGACTGCCTCGGTGACCTCGGGAGCGCGGAAGAACGCCGTGATGAACTTGGCAGAGCCGTCGGGCTCGTCGCCGCCCGAGAAGCCGCCGGGGATCATGACGATCTGGCTTGCGCGGATGCGGCGGGCAAGCTCGTGGGTGCTCTCGGCGACGGCCTCGGGCGTGAGGTTGTTGATCACGAAGGTGTCGGCCTCGGCGCCGGCGGCGCGGAAGGCACGGGCACTATCGTACTCGCAGTTGTTGCCGGGGAACACGGGGATAACCACGCGCGGGCGGGCGATCTTGGCGCCGCCGTACACGTGGATGTCCTTGGCGCGGAAGTCGATGGTCTCGACCTCGGGGGTCTCGTCGGCGCTGCGGTAGGCAAAGACGCCCTCGATGCCGCTCTCCCAGGCCTCCTGGAGCTCGGAGAGCTCGATGACTTCGGAGCCGGTGTCGATGACATAGCCCTCGACGGTGGTGCCCAGGGGCTCGACGACAACGCCGTCGGCGACCTCGGGCAGCTCGGCATCCTCGGCGAGCTCGACGATAAAGCTGCCGTAGAGCGGGGTGAAGAGGCTCTCCACGTCTACGTCCTCGGCAAGCTCGATACCGATCTGGTTACCGACGCACATCTTAAAGAGGCTCTCGGCGCCGCAGCCGTAGCCGGGCGTGGAGATGGCCAGGGCGTTGCCGGTAGCAGTGAGCGCCTCGACGGCGTCAAACGCGGCGAGCAGCTGCTGAGCGTCGGGGCGGTAGTCCTCGCCATAGGTGGCGGGGGCGATGCGGACGACGCGGTGCGTGAGGCCCTTGAACTCGGGCGAGACGGCGCGGGCGGCCTTGCCCACGGCGACGGCGAAGCTGATCAGGGTCGGCGGAACGTTGAGCTCGCCGGCCTCGTCCTCAAACGAACCGCTCATGGAGTCCTTGCCGCCGATGGCGCCGGCACCCAGGTCGACTTGGGCCATGAGGGCGCCCAGGACGGCTGCCGTGGGCTTGCCCCAGCGCTCGGCCTCGGTGCGCAGACGCTCGAAGTACTCCTGGAAGGAGAGGTAGGCGCGCTTGTGCTCAAAGCCGGCAGCCACGAGCTTGGCGATGGACTCGACCACGGACAGGTAGGCGCCCGCAAACTGGTCGGCTTCCATCAGATAGGGGTTAAAGCCCCATGCCATGGCGCTCGCCGTGGTGGTCTCGCCGTTCACGGGGAACTTGGCGACCATGGCCGAGCTGGGGGTGAGCTGCGTCTTGCCGCCAAAGGGCATGAGCACGGTTGCGGCACCGATGGTGGAGTCGAAGCGCTCGGAAAGGCCCTTGTTGGAAGCGACGTTGAGGTCGGTGACGAGCGAGGTCATGCGCTCGGCAAGCGTGGTGCCGGCCCAGCTGGGCTGCCACACGCTACGGGCGCACACGTGGGCGACCTGGTGCTTGGGTGCGCCGTTGGAGTTGAGGAACTCGCGGGACAGGTCGACGATAGCGACGCCGTTCCAGGCCATGCGCATGCGCGGCTCGGCGGTAACCTCGGCGATAACGGTCGCCTCCAGGTTCTCCTCGGCGGCGTAGCCCATGAACTCCTCGACGTCACCGTCGGCGACGGCGCAGGCCATGCGCTCCTGGGACTCAGAGATAGCGAGCTCGGTGCCGTCCAGGCCGTCGTACTTCTTGGTCACGGTGTCCAGGTCGACATACAGGCCGTCGGCAAGCTCGCCCACGGCGACCGAGACGCCGCCGGCGCCAAAGTCGTTGCAGCGCTTGATCAGACGGCAGGCGTCGCCGCGGCGGAACAGACGCTGCAGCTTGCGCTCGACAGGGGCGTTGCCCTTCTGGACCTCGGCACCCGAGGTCTCGATGGACTCGGTGTTCTGGGTCTTGGAGGAGCCGGTGGCGCCACCGATGCCATCGCGGCCGGTGCGGCCGCCCAGCAGGATGATCTTGTCGGTGGGGGCGGGGCACTCGCGACGAACGTGGTTTGCCGGGGTAGCGCCCACGACGGCGCCGACCTCCATGCGCTTGGCCACGTAGCCGGGGTGATAGAGCTCGTTGACCTGACCGGTGGCAAGGCCGATCTGGTTGCCGTAGCTGGAGTAGCCGGCGGCGGCAGTAGTCACGAGCTTGCGCTGCGGCAGCTTGCCCTCGAGCGTCTCGGAAACCGGGACGGTGGGGTCGCCGGCGCCGGTGACGCGCATGGCCTGGTACACATAGCTGCGGCCCGAGAGCGGGTCACGGATAGCGCCGCCCACGCAGGTGGCGGCACCGCCGAAGGGCTCGATCTCGGTCGGGTGGTTGTGGGTCTCGTTCTTAAACAGGAACAGCCAGTCCTGGTCCTCGCCGTCGACATCGACCTTCACCTTGACGGTGCAGGCGTTGATCTCCTCTGACTCGTCGACATCGGTCATGACGCCGGTCTTCTTAAGGTACTTGGCGCCGATGGTGCCCATGTCCATGAGGCAGACGGGCTTGGCGTCGCGACCGAGCTCGTGGCGCATCTCCATGTAGCGGTCGAAGGCTTGCTGCACCACGGCGTCGTCGATCGTCACGTCGTCCAGGACGGTGCCGAAAGTGGTGTGGCGGCAGTGGTCGGACCAATAGGTGTCGATTACGCGGATCTCGGTGATGGTGGGGTCGCGGTCCTCATCGCGGAAGTACTGCTGGCAGAAGGCGATGTCTGCCTCGTCCATGGCAAGGCCGCGATCGGCGATAAAGGCGGCAAGGCCGGCCTCGTCGAGCTTGCGGAAGCCGTCGAGCACCTCGACGGGCTGGGGCTCGGGAGTCTCCATGTACAGCGTCTCGGGCAGGTCGAGCGAGGCGATGCGGGCCTCGACGGGATTCACCACGTAGTGCTTGATGGCCTCGATGGCGGCTTCGTCCAGAGCGCCCGAGATCATATAGACCTTGGCGGAGCGCACGGCGGGGCGCTCGCCCTGGCTGATGAGCTGCACGCACTCGCTGGCGGAGTCGGCGCGCTGGTCAAACTGGCCAGGCAGGAATTCGACGGCAAAGACAGCGCCATCGCTTGCGGGGAGCTCGTCGTAGGTCACATCGACCTGGGGCTCGCTAAAGACGGTCGGCACGCAAGAGCGGAAAAGCTCCTCGTCGATGCCCTCGACGTCGTAGCGGTTGATGATCCTCAGGGCCTCGATGCCCTTGATGCCGAGAATTTCGGTCAGCTCGCCCTTGAGCTGCTGAGCCTCGACGTCGAACCCGGGTTTCTTCTCCACGTAGATACGAGAGACCATTGGTTCCTGCCTTCCTGATCGGTTGGGCGTACGGTACGGTATGCGGCAGCGGTCGGTTTGCGGGGTCAGCCCTGCGGTCGCCTTGAGCCACATGTTTGTAAACCTCACTATGATACGACAGCTCGCGGCGCGTTGAGGACGGCGAGGGTGCTACAGTGAAGCGCAAACAAGAGAAAGGCATCACATGGCATTCGTTTCGCTCGCCATCATCGCGCTCGTGGCCTTTGCAAGCCCCTTCATCGCCTCGGCGATTCCCGGGAAACCCGTTCCCGAGACGGTCTTTTTGCTCGTGTTCGGCGCGGTGCTGGGACCCCATATGCTCGGCATTATCCATGTGGATGCTGAGGTCTCGCTTGTGTCCGAGCTCGGCCTGGCCTTTTTGTTCCTGCTTGCCGGCTTTGAGATCGACCCCAAGAGCATCACGGGCGTCGAGGGACGCTACGGCTTGGCGACGTGGGTCGTCACGTTTGGTATCGCCTGGCTCGCCGTGCGCTTTACCCCGTGGTTCTCGGTCAGCCATTTCGACGGTATCGCCGTGACGCTTGCCCTCACTTCGACGGCGCTCGGCACGCTCGTGCCCATCATGCGTGAGCGTTCGCTGACCGGAACGCGCGTGGGCGACTCGATTCTCGCGTATGGCACCTGGGGCGAACTTGGGCCCGTGCTTGCTATGTCGGTATTGCTGTCTGTCCGCACCGGCATCCAAACGCTCGTAATCCTTGGCTTGTTTGCGGCGGTTTGCGTGTTGCTGGCCGTGGTCCCAAGTCGCTCCAAGCGCGTCGGCAGCCGCTTCTTTGCGTTTGTCGAGGAACGCGCCGATACCACGTCGCAGACCTTCGTGCGCCTGACGGTGCTCATCCTGGTCACGCTCGTGGCGTTCTCGGCCATCTTTGACCTCGACATCGTGTTGGGTTCTTTTGCCGCCGGCTTTGTCCTGCGCTATATCATCCCCGAGGGCAACCATACGCTCGAGACCAAGCTCGACGGCCTGGCCTACGGCTTTTTGATTCCGGTGTTCTTTACCATATCGGGCGCAA
Organism: Collinsella sp.; assembly: GCA_048489175.1. Lineage (GTDB taxonomy): Bacteria > Actinomycetota > Coriobacteriia > Coriobacteriales > Coriobacteriaceae > Collinsella. Next base: position 4,475 of record DBFOIV010000060.1, read on the forward strand.
AGATCGACCTGACGGCCGTGGCGTCGCGCCCGGGCTTGCTCGCGGGCTTTATCGTGGCGTTACTGATTATTCGTGCCGTGCCCATTCTCATCTCTATGAGCATTTGTCCTGCGACGCGCGATGTGTCGGCGTATGGTCGCATTACCGTGGCCCTGTACTGCACTACGGCGCTGCCGATTATCGTTGCCGTGACAAGCGTTGCCGTCAACGCGGGCGCGCTGTCGCAAGATATTGCGTCGGTCATGGTTGCCGCCGGCGCCATCACGGTGTTCTTGATGCCGCTGCTCGCACAGCTCTTCTACCGCGTGGTCGACGCCGCACCGGTTGCCGCCGTGGCAGAAGTTGCCGAGCATCCATCCGATGCGCTCGACATCCTGCGCGCCCATCACGATTTGGCGAGCCTGCTCGCACGAGAGCACGAGCTGCTGACCTCGCATGGCCATGGTCGCGTATTCGAGGGCCTGCCTACGCTCGATACGATTGCCGAGCGTCTTTCCGCCGAGGCGGCGAGCGGTCACATCGATGCCCGCATCGTGGACGCGGCGCGCCTGCTTGCCGATAAGACCTATGGAGACGAGGTGGACCTGTCCGAGCTGACTCCGCGTGAGCGTCGCCGCCTGGAGCGCGCCAAGCTCGCCGTGCGCGAATATCGCCGCCGCATGCTGGAGCTCTATGCGCGCGATGAAGCCCAGGACGACGACGGCAAGTAGCAAGGAATGTTGGGATACGGGTTCCGTCCAAATAATAGAAGGCGCGCTGCCTGCGGTTGATGCAGGCAACGCGCCTTTTGCGTTGGGCCTCGTTGAGGTTCGAAGTAGTGGACTAGTTGGCCATAACGCCTTCGGTCCAGGCCTCGACGTCCTCGATGCGCAGGACGTTGGCGACCTCGGTCACGCAGTCGACGCTGGCAAGCTCGGCGGCGGCAGCCTGGACGTCCTTCTCGAGTGCGCGGTGCGTCAGGAAGATGACCGAGCAGGCATCGCTGACGCCCGACTTGCCGTCCTCGACCTGGTTGATGAGCGAGATCGAGATGTTGTGCTTGGCAAAGATGTCGACCGTCTCGGACAGGGCGCCCACGCGGTCGGCGACCTTCAGGCGCACATAGTACTTGGTCTGGAGCTCGTCCATGGGCTTAAAGGCGAGGTTGTGGCCATAGGGCTCAATCTCGGGCAGCGGAGCCACGCCGCGGCTGATCTGCTCGGAGAGCGACAGGATGTCGCCCACGACGGCGCTTGCGGTGGGGAAGGAGCCTGCGCCGGCACCGTAGAACATGGTCTCGCCCACGGCGTCGCCTACCACGTAGACGGCGTTCATGGCGCCGTTGACCTTGGCAAGCATGTGGTCGGCGGGGATCAGCGTGGGATGCACGCGGACGTCGACGCCAGCGTCGGTGTTGCGTGCGATGCCCAGCAGCTTGATGGTGTAGCCGAGCTCGCGGGCCTGGGTAATGTCCTCGGCGCCGATGGTGCGGATACCCTGCTGGTAGACATCGTCGGTGGTCACGCGGGTGCCAAAGCCGATGGAAGCAAGGATCGCTGTCTTGCTGGCGGCATCGAAGCCGTCGACGTCGGCGGACGGGTCGGCCTCGGCATAGCCCTTGGCCTGTGCGTCGGCGAGCACGTCGGCATAATCGGCGCCCTCGGCGTCCATGCGCGACAGGATGTAGTTGGTGGTGCCGTTGAGAATGCCGGCGATGGTCAGGATCTTGTTGCCCACCAGGTCGTGCTCGAGCGTGCTGACAATGGGGATGCCGCCGCCGCAGCTGGCCTCGCACTTAATCTGCACGCCGCACGCGCGCGCCTTCTCGGCGAGCGTTTCGACATGACGGCCCAGCAGGGCCTTGTTGGCAGAGACGACGTGCTTGCCGTTCTCGAAGGCGGTGGTGAAGATTTCGGTCGCGGGGTGCTCGCCGCCGATGAGCTCGACGACGATATCGACGGCGGGGTCGGTGACGACGTCGTGCCAGTCGCTCGTAAAGGCCTCGCGCTCAATACCGGCGGCTTCGGCCTGCTCCCAGGCAAGCGCGCAGGCGCGGCTCAGCTTAAGGTCGATGCCGTAGGCGGCCAGGTACTCATCGTGGTGGCTCTTGATCAGACGGGCCACGCCGCCGCCGACGGTTCCCAGACCGATGAGGCCGACGTTCACGGTGCGCAGGGGTTCGCTCATAGATAGCTCCTTCGTGCATCTTATGGATGGATTAACCGCTTAAAGGTTGAGTGCATTCTAGCGTGAA
>DBFOIV010000061.1:0-4906 GCA_048489175.1 Collinsella sp.
CTCGCCCGCTCGCTAAAAACGCTCCGCGTTTTCTTGACGCTCGCGCCTCGAACGAGGTTCGAATCTCCGCAATGCCCCCGTAAAGGAAAAGCCCCCGTTTCCGGAGGCTTAAAACTCAATTGGTGCGGCGTATAGGATTCCGCGCATCCGCTGCGCGGATCCGCACCGGCTTCGCCCGCCTGCCGGCGTGCTCGCCCGCGGGCTAAAAACGCTCCGCGTTTTCTTTACGCCCGCGCCTCGACCGAGGTTCGAATCCATGCGGTGCTTACGTAAAAGAAAAGCCCCCGTTGCCGGGAGCTTCGATCTCAAATGGTGCGGCGTATAGGATTCGAACCTATGACGTTCTGATTCGTAGTCAGACCCTCTATCCAGCTGAGGTAACGCCGCGACTTGTTAAGTATTATGCACATCGACTGAATAAAGGTCAAGTGTTTTTCAAAAAAAGTTATTGAATTTGATTTTTACTCATTTTTGACCACTTGATGCGATCTTCGACGCATCGCGATATAAGAAAAGCCTCCGTTACCGGAGGCTTTATAATTCAATTGGTGCGGCGTATAGGATTCCGCGCATCCGCTGCGCGGATCCGCACCGGCTTCGCCCGCCTGCCGGCGGACTCGCCCGCTCGCTAAAAACGCTCCGCGTTTTCTTGACGCTCGCGCCTCGAACGAGGTTCGAATCTCCGCAATGCCCCCGTAAAGGAAAAGCCCCCGTTTCCGGAGGCTTAAAACTCAATTGGTGCGGCGTATAGGATTCGAACCTATGACGTTCTGATTCGTAGTCAGACCCTCTATCCAGCTGAGGTAACGCCGCAACGCACGGATTATTATGCACGTGACCCCTCGATGGGTCAAGCGACAATTTGGAAAAATTTTACGAAGTAATGATTAAGATGCTCGCGCCTCGACCGAGGTTCGAATCCATGCAGTGCCGACGTAAAAGAAAAGCCCCCGTTGCCGGAGGCTTTCGATTTCAATTGGTGCGGCGTATAGGATTCGAACCTATGACGTTCTGATTCGTAGTCAGACCCTCTATCCAGCTGAGGTAACGCCGCAGCGCAAGACATATAAAACCACTTTGGCTTATTGGAGTCAAGCACAATCTCAAACTTTTTTGTGGAACGCAGTTTTGTCATGCTGCTCCGCATATACCGCTGTTCCCCGTACGATCGATTGGCTTTTCGATCACGTCGAACTTGGCATCAAGTTCCCTCAGGAGCGATCTCACCCGCTGGGCACAATCATAATCGGCAAACGAGATACTCAGCATGCGCGCGACCTGGTTGGAAGTCCCAACTCCATAGAATTGCTCCAGCGCCACAAGCCCCTCGTGCGCCACAAACGTCTCGACCACATGCGGCGACTCCTCAAAGCACCATTGTGTCAACGGACCCTCACTCGTCTGCCGAACCACCAGGCCGCCCATGCCAGACGGCTCACACGTTACAAGCAGGTACTCCCCGCCCTCGTCGCTCTCAAACAAAACCACCCGATCATCAAACAGCTCCATCGCATCCCCTTCCTCTCGCTTCTATTTAACAAAAGAATAGCAGGTGGATGCCTGTATACAGAACGTTTGTTCGTGTGTTTTCTATTGAGCTGTCCGCGCGATATGGTAAAGCTCCGCACACAAAAAGGGCGCCCCAGAAAGGAGCGCCCTTGCAAATCGCTTATGCAGGCAACCTACGCAACCGGCTCGATCTTCTCGAGGCCGCCCATGTAAGGACGAAGAACCTCGGGGACCGTGATGGTGCCGTCGGCGTTCTGGTAGTTCTCCAGAATGGCGGCCATGGTGCGGCCAGCCGGCAGGCCGGAACCGTTGAGGGTGTGCAGGTAGCGCGAGCCCTTGAAGTTCTCGGGGTCGCGATACTTGATGTTGGCGCGACGGGCCTGGAAATCGCCGCAGTTAGAGCAGGAGCTGATCTCCTTGTAGGCGTTATAGCTCGGCAGCCAGACCTCGATGTCGTAGGTCTGACGGGCAGAGAAGCCCAGGTCGCCGGTGCACAGGCTAATCACGCGATACGGAAGGCCCAGCTGCTGAAGCAGGAACTCGGCCTCGGCGGTCATGCTCTCGAGCTCCTCGTCGGACTCCTCCGGCTTGGCAAACTTGACCATCTCGACCTTGTCGAACTCGTGCTGGCGGATGATGCCGCGGGTGTCGCGACCAGCGGAGCCGGCCTCCTCGCGGAAGCAGGGGGTGAAGGCGGTGTAGCGGCGCGGCAGGGTATCAGCATCGAGAACCTCGCCGGCGTGCAGGTTGGTAAGCACGACCTCGGCGGTGGGGATCAGGAAGTTGTCGCCCGAGACGTGATAGGCGTCGTCCTCGAACTTGGGCAGCTGACCCGTGCCAAACATGGTCTGACGCTTGACGACGATGGGCGGCCACCACTCCTTAAAGCCACGGCTGGTGTGCGTGTCAAGGAAGAAGTTGATGAGGGCGCGCTCAAGACGGGCGCCGGCGCCACCGAGAACGGTAAAGCGGCTGCCGGAGAGCTTGTTGCCGCGCTCGAAATCGAGGATGTCGAGGTCGGTGCCCAGGTCCCAGTGCGGCTTAAAGTCGAAGTCGAACTCGCGCGGGGTGCCCCAACAACGGCGCTCGATGTTCTCGTCCTCATCCTTGCCGTACGGCGTGGCCTCGCAAGGGATGTTGGGAAGGTGAGCCATAAAGTCGTACTGCTCCTGCTCGAGAGCGGTGCGGCGCTCGGCCAGACCGTCAATCTTCTCGTTGACGGCGCGCACGGCCTCCTTGGCGGCCTCGGCCTCGTCCTTCTTGCCCTCCTTCATCAGGGCGCCAATCTTCTTGGACTCGGCGTTACGCGTGGCCTGGAGCTCCTCGACCTCGGTGATGACGGCACGGCGCTCGTCGTCGAGTTCAAAGAACTTCTCGCGATCCCAAGACGTCTGGCGATTTGCCATGGCGGTATCGATGGCATCGGGGTTCTCGCGAACAAACTTGATATCAAGCATTAGATCCTCCGGCGATATACATTCCATTTAGGTTGCAACCTTGTACATGTATGGGCAAGTATATACTTATGAGCGTTTACGACCCAACCCAACTACGCAAGAAGGCACCCAATGGACGCAGTTTTTTCCTTTTTGTTTGGCACCCGCACCGGTTTTGCCATCCTTTTCGCCGGCGGCATCCTACTGTTTGCGATTCTTGCCTTTGTAATGGAGAAGCGCACCCATAAGATGTATGTCGACCGTGGCCCCAAGTCCGAGGACGAAGAAGACGGCTTCTGGGACTAGCCTGCCAAAAAGAGACAGGCTTATTTTGGTCGGTTTTATCTGGGCAAACGCAAGCGCCCCGCAACTGGAATTGAGCCAGTTGCGGGGCGCTTTTCGTACATGCAACAAAACCGCAGGAAAAACCTGCCAAAATAAACCTGTCCCTAAATGGCGGGTTTTACTGGAGGGTGGCGTCGATGGCCTTGACCAGGGCGCTGCGCATGCCGGCGTCCTCGAGCGCGACGACGCCCTTGATGGTGGCACCACCGGGCGAGCATACGGCATCCTTCATCGCCGCAGGATGCTGCCCCGTTGCAAGCTGCAGCTTTGCCGTGCCCAGCACCATCTGGCTCACAATGCGATAGGCATCGGCGCGCGGGATACCGTGCTTGACGGCCGCGTCGCCCAGGGCCTCGATCGCCATGGCGACAAATGCCGGTGCGCAACCGCCCACGGTACCGCCCACAAACAGCAGGCTCGTGTCGAGCTCGACGACAGTGCCAAGCTTACCGAGCAGGTCGAGCACCACGGCACGCTGCTCGCCGTTGAGCGTAGAGGACTTCTCGCAGGCGATGACGCCCTCGCCCACCGAAACCGGCGTGTTGGGCACCGTCGAGATATGCGCGACACCCGGCAGGACCTGCTCCCACTTGGCGCTATCCCAAGTCCAGGCGACCGAAAGGACAACCTTGTCGGCTAGAGCGTCCTTGAGCGGAGCGAAGACCTTCTCGATCATGTACGGCTTGACCGCAGCAACCACGATATCGGATGCAGCGACAACCTCCGCCGCATCACGACAGGCAACCATCCCACGCGTCTCACAACGCTCAACCAAGGCGTCGTAGTGGCCCGCGCAGGCGCACATATCGCTCGCAGCCACACCGGCAGCGATCCAGCCATCGGCCATAGCGCTCGCCATATTGCCAAAACCGACAAATCCAATCTTCATATCTCATAGTCCTCTCAGACACGCTCTTCAAAACGAAGGCTATTGTCCCACGGCATTGTTTCGTATTGCCGACCTATTTGTGATACGGCTCGCCACGGCTAATCTTGCAGGCGCGGTAAATTTGCTCCAGCAGCACCACGCGCGCCAAGTTATGCGGCAAGGTAATGCGTCCAAAGCTGAGCATCTCGTCGGCTCGTGCGCGCACGTCATCGCTCACGCCGTCCGATCCGCCAATCACAAAGGCGATGTCGCTGTTACCACGCAGCATAAGATCATCGAGCCGCGCCGAAAGCTCCTCGCTCGAGCGCTCTTTGCCCTCAATGGCAAGCAGGATCACATGCGCTCGAGGCGGCAGGGCTGCAAGTATCGCCGCCCCCTCCTTGTCGCGCGCGGCATCCACGCCGCCCGCCTTAGCCGGGTCGATATCAGCCACCTCGCGGACATCCACCTTGGCATAGGCGCCCAGGCGCTTGGTGTACTCGGCGCACGCGTCCTTCCAAAAGCGCTCCTTGAGCTTACCGACGCAAACGACGGTGTATTTCACGCGCGTCTACTCCTTCGAATCGTTTTGAACTTTGCCGGCGGCCAGCATCTGCTCGAACATCGAGGCCGACTGCGAAAAGTCGCTCGGCAGCACGACCGTCGAGGTTTTACCCGTGCGAGCGAACTCCGTCATCATCTCGGACCACTGCGTAAACATGAACAGTTGGTTGGCCTCGTCATTGCC
>DBFOIV010000062.1:0-4733 GCA_048489175.1 Collinsella sp.
CACTCGATGGCCGTCAACGCGTAACGGACGGCTTGTGCTAGACTTCTAGTCTCACGGGGGCGTGGCGGAATTGGCATACGCAGGAGACTTAAAATCTCTCGCCGCAAGGATTGTGGGTTCGAGTCCCACCGCCCCTACCATGTGATTGCTTGCGAGCCCGTGGTCCCCCGGGATGCGGGCTCGCTTCTTTAAGATGCCGGTGGGACTCGAACCCGCGAGGGGGCGAGCGTTAAGCGGACGCGCAGCGTCCGTAGCGAGCCGGCGAGGGCGCCGACAGGCGGCCGAAGCCGGTGCGTATTTGCGCAGCAAATGCGCGGATGTCCCACCGCCCCTACCATATGGAGCTTTCGAGCCCGTATTCCCAAGGGATGCGGGCTCGTTTCTTTTACACGCCGGTGGGGCTCTAAGTTGCGGTGGAATAGTTCCTGTTTTGGTAGTTTACCAGCCCATTTAGGAACTATTCCACCGCAACTTAGGTTGGTGTTCCCACATTTTCCGATGGAAAAACGTGGTTGTCTCCCACATTTTCCGATGGAAACTCCCAAATGGCCTTATACTAGCCGAGAGGGTTGGGAGGCAATATGCAGCGACAGCTTATGAGTGAACTTATCGCTTGGAAATCAAGGGCGAATCGCAAACCTCTCTTGCTTAAGGGAGCCCGCCAGACAGGAAAGACTTGGCTTCTTAACGAATTCGCAAGCCAGCAGTATCGAAACGTCATTCGTTTTGACTTTATGCTCGAGCCGAGCACACGCTCGCTGTTCGATGGGAACCTCGACCCCAAGCGCATCATCTCCCAGATAGAACTCCTACGTGGCCAAACCGTAACGCCGGAAGACACGCTCATCATCTTCGACGAGATCCAAGAGGCGCCACGCGGGATCACCTCGCTCAAGTACTTCAACGAGCTTGCACCCGAATACCACATCGTAGCAGCCGGTTCCTATATGGGCCTCGCGCTCCGACGCGAAAACGAGTCATTTCCCGTCGGCAAAATCGACCAGCTCACCATGCGTCCCATGGGGTTTGCTGAGTTCGTTCGTGCCGTCGACGGCAACCCGCTCGCCGACGCCATCCTTGCCGCAGACATGAACCTTCTGGCAAACGTTACCGAAAAGCTCGAGCACTTGCTCAAGGAATACCTTGTTGTCGGCGGTATGCCCGAAGTTGTCTCCGCTTTCGCCGAGACACGCGACTTCATCGAAGCCCGAAGGCTTCAACAGCAAATCATCGAGGCTTACGAATCCGATTTTGGCAAACATGCACCCGCCCGCATCGTCGAGCGCATGAGGTTGGTTTGGAAATCCCTTCCCGGCCAGCTTGCAAAGGAGAACAAGAAGTTTGTCTATGGCGCCCTTCGTCCCGGAGCGCGCGCACGCGATTTCGAGGAAAGCCTCCAGTGGCTCACGGACTACGGAATCGTTCATAAGGTGCCACGTGTTTCCGCTCTAAAGGCGCCGCTCTCGAGCTATGAAGACCTCTCGGGCTTCAAACTGTTCTGCATCGACACCGGTATCCTCGGAGCGCTCTCCGGTCTCTCTCCGGCCATCGTTCTTAACGGATCCGCTGTTTTTACCGAGTTCAAAGGTTCGCTGACCGAACAATACGTCGCGCAGGAGCTTTTGCTCCAGGACAAAACTCCCGCGTATTGGTCCTCTACCTCCGGCAATGCCGAAACCGACTTTGCCATCGACCATGCGGGAACCGTGCTTCCGCTTGAGGTCAAGGCGGCAGAGAACCTTAAAGCGAAGAGTCTGAAAATAGCCTGCGAAAAATTCAAACTCGAGCGTTGCGTGAGGAGCTCCCTGGCGGCATATAGAGACGAGGGCATGCTCATCAATATTCCGCTTTGGGAGATTGGGCAGATCGACAAGCTGGCATAGGCGCTGTGGGGACGCCCCGCAAGGACTGTCCCCAGGTGCCGGCAGAAAAGGAACGTCCCCAGGTGCCGGCTGTTGAGTTGCGGTGGAATAGGGACTGTTTGGTGCCCGAAAGGGCGATTGTAGTCCGTATTTCACCGCAACTTATTTAGAGGGTGCTGAGAGTGGGGGTCCAGGCGATGGTGGGAGTCACGCCGTCGAGAACCTCGTTGATGGTGGCGGCCATGCCAGCGAGTAGGCTGTTCTCGCTTACGGTGAGCGTCTTGTAGCCGCCGGCTCGCATGAGCTCGCGGATCACCACGGCGCCAGCCAGAATCACGCTCGCGCGCTTGGGCTGCACGCCCGGCAGCGCAGCGATACCCTCCACACCCAGCGTAGACATACGATCGATGGCGGCCGAGATCTGCTCCAGCGAAAGCTCGCGCAGGTGCACAAAGTTCGAGTCGTACGGCTCCAATTCGTGGACCAGCGCCACGAGCGTGGTGACGGTACCGCCCACCGCAACGAGGCGCTCGGCGCGCGCAAAGTCGCTGGGCAGGCCCTCAAAATAGGCGGAGAACTGCTCGCCCGCCCACGCGGCGGCAGCCGCAAGCTCGCCGTCCGTGGGCGGCAACGCGGAGAAGAAGCGCTCCGTCACGCGACGGCAACCGATGTCCAGTGAGCGCGTTCCCTCCAGCGCAAAGACCCCGCGCTCAGGCGCATAGACGCCCGTCGCGAGCTCCGTGGAGCCGCCGCCCGAATCGGCGACGATGATGCACTCGCCAGCAAAGTCGTGTGCCACGCCAAAAAACGTCAGGCGCGCCTCGACCTCGCCCGGAATCACCTGCGGTTCGAGCCCCAGCTCGCGCAGGCCGTCCAGCAGCAGCACGGCGTTGGATGCATCGCGCGCGGCGCTCGTGCACGTGGTGCAGATGCACGCGGCCCCAAAGGCACGGGCTTCGTCCACAAACATGCGGCACGCAGCAAGCACGCGCTCAACGGCCGCCTCGCAAAAGCGCCCCGTCGCGTCCACGCCCTCGCCCAAGTCGGTAATCTCGGTATGCTTGGACGATTCCATGATCGCCCCGCCCTCGACCTGGGCCAACACCAGTCGCGACGACACCGTTCCCAGGTCGATCGCCGCCACCTTATAGCGTTTGCAATTTGTCATTGCGGGCTCCCCTCCGGGCGCTATTTGCCGTTGGACACGACCGTCTGGCCCTCGACACCGTTAAACCCAAACAGCATGTCGAGCGCCTGGATGTACCACGGCGCATCCTTACCGACTTCTTCGATTTCCTTGGCAACTTCGCTGGCCTTCTTGGCGTTCGACGACTTCTTGCTCGACGACGAGTCCGAATCGTCATCCAAGCCCAGCACGTCAATTTTGGTCTCGCCGGGCATTACCAGGCCCAGGCCCTCGGACGCCGCGTCCTTAATGCCCTCCTCCGAGAGCAGTTTGTCGACGCTTTTTTGCAGCTCATCATTGTATTGCTGACGAATCTCGACCTGCTTGGCCAAGATATCGCTCGAACGCTTTGCCACGTACAGATCGCGCACGGGGAAATACAGGCTCACGAGCACCAGGGCAACGACAATGCCGATGAATAGCCCTCGCTGAGGACCGTGGGTAAAGTCGTAAATTGCCTTGACCACCGCGTTGTCGTTGGCGTAGTGCATAAAGTCCGAGCCCGAAAAACGGTTCGAGGGCCTGGTCGACTTTTCGTGCGTTTGAGCCGAGGGGCGCTGAGCATGCGTCGGGCGCGCCGAACGTGGCGGGCGGTCCGTTGACGTATTCATTTGAGCATGGGGGTGTGAGGCACTTGGCGGACGCTGCGCGCGGTGATCGACGCCGCCGTAACCAGACCCGCCAAGCTGCGCGGTACGCGCACGACGAGACGACGGCTCACGCGAACCGGCGGAATAGTACCTGTTGTCGTAAATCTGATCCATGTGCGCCTTGTGCGGTTGAGGTTTGTTTGCGCTAAGTCCTTTAGTTATAGCACGAGCGCCTGCACCGCCTTCGCCAGCCTTTGCTCGACATAAAAAAGGCGCTGAGCCATATGGCCCAGCGCCAATAGTGCTTTGCGGCATCCAGCCAAGGCGGGGCGGAACCGAGTCAACCCCGCCCCGCGAGTACCACTTGTTTAGCGGATGTTGTAGAACGCAGACTTGCCGGCGTAGCGCGCGCTGCCCTCGAGCTCGTCCTCGATACGGATGAGCTGGTTGTACTTGGCGATGCGGTCGCTGCGGCACGGGGCGCCCGACTTGATCTGGCCGGCGTTGACGCCCACGACCAGGTCGGCGATCGTGGAGTCCTCGGTCTCGCCGGAACGGTGGCTCACGATGCAAGCGTAACCGGCCTCCTTGGCGGTCTCGATGGCCTCCAGCGACTCGGTGAGCGTGCCGATCTGGTTGACCTTGACCAGGATCGCGTTGGCGGCACCCAGCTCGATGCCCTTCTTGAGGCGCTCGGTGTTGGTGACGAACAGGTCGTCGCCCACCAGCTGCACCTTGTTGCCAATGCGGCGGGTAAGCTCGACCCAGCCGTCCCAGTCTTCCTCGGCCATGCCGTCCTCGATGGAGATGATGGGATAGGTGTCGACGAGCTTCTCCCAGTAATCAACCATCTGGGCACTCGTGTACTCCACGCCCTCGCCCTTGAGCTCATACATGCCGGTCTCGGCGTTGTAGAACTCGGTCGAGGCCGGGTCCATGGCGTACATGAAGTCGACGCCGGGCTTAAAGCCGGCCTTCTCGACGGCCTTGGTGATGTACTCGAACGGCTCGGCATTGGTCTTAAGGTTGGGGGCAAAGCCGCCCTCGTCGCCCACGCCGCCGCCCAGGCCGGCCTCGTGCAGCACGCCCTTGAGG
>DBFOIV010000063.1:0-2866 GCA_048489175.1 Collinsella sp.
CATGGCGATTACCACGTACTTGACCGTGGTCACGAGCGTCATGGTCCAGATGACGAGCGAAAGCGCGCCCAGGATCATGTCCTCGCTGACGGTACCGATGCCGCCGTTGTTGGCGACGATTGATTTCATGGTGTACATGGGACTCGTGCCGATGTCGCCATAGACGACGCCGAGCGTTACGAGCAGCATGCCAGCGGAGAGGGGGATGGCTCCGTGCCCGCCTTGACCACGCTGGTCTTGGGGGTTTGCCTCCAGTTTGTTGTGTGCCACGTGGACTCCCTTAGACATCCGGTTGTCTGTCTAGGACAGATAATCTTTATGCCGTCTTTATACATACAAGAGCAGTTTGGCACATCAGGTTATTTTAGACAATAATCCCCAGCTGGGGATTATTTATGTACGTAGGTAGCATTTCAAAACAGGGCTTTTAAGCACGTGCTGTCTGGGCTATGCCAGCCTTGGCGCTTGCGCGTTTGCCGGCGAGTTCGCAAAAAATCGCGCCGCCGATGATAAGCGCGGCACCCATCAGACGGACCGGTGTTATGGCTTCGCCCAAAAGGACGGCGGAGAACACGACCGCCGAAAGCGGCTCGAGGTAGCCGACAACGGCGACGGTCTGCACAGGCAGTTTGGCGACGGCGCTAAAGTAGAGCAGGCAACCAATGCCGGTGTTGACGACGCCGAGCATGACGACGGCGCGCCAATCGATGCCTGCGGCGACGCCGGCGGACAGGAATGAGGGTGCACCCTGCGTGATGAGCGTGAGGACCAGCGCGGTCACAAAGGCGGCACTCACCTGGAGCGTGGAGTTCTCGAGGCCTTCGATGTGTGGCGCGCCCTTGCTAGCGATGACCATCAGCGCATAGCAAAATGCCGAGGCGATGCCGCAGGCGATACCTGCAATGGGCATATTGCCGCCTAGACCTTGCGCTGCAATGAGAAAAGCACCGCAAGCAACGGCGATAAAGCCGGCGATTTTGCCGCCGGTCAGCTTTTCGCCAAAGATGAGCGGGGAGAGTGCCATGACAATGATGGGGCCGCAGTAGTACAGCAGCGAGGATACGCCGACGCCGATCGTCTGGTAGGCGCGGAACAGAAAAATCCAGCTGGCGCCCAGCGCAGCTCCCGAGAGGAGGAGGGCTGCGGCTTCGCGGGGGCGAGATGGCGCCTGCAACTTATGGCGTTGGGTGATGGCGAGAATGGCGACAAGCGAGAGTGCGCCCAAAAACGTGCGTAGTAGCACGATATCCGAGCTCGGCAGCGCGATGGCAGCGGCGATGATGCCGTTGAAGCCAAACAATAGCAATGCTGCTAAGTACGTAAACAGTCCGTTGTTCATGCGCTTCCGTCCCCTCTATATCCGAACAAGTTCACTATGGGTGAACTGGCTTTAGAAGAAAAGCGAATATAATGCATAGTTAACATGACAAAAACTCATGCATAGGTGGAGGCGCCTCGTGGAAACGAATATTCAAAAGATGCAGGTGCTGCTGGAGACGGTGCGCGCCGGAAGCTTTACGCGTGCTGCCGAGCGGCTGAGCTATTCGCAGTCGGGCGTGAGCCGTATGGTGGCCGATCTTGAGGCCGATTGGGGCTTTAAGGTGCTCGACCGCAGTCGCGAGGGCGTAGTGCTTTCTGCCGACGGGCGGCAGGTCATGCCGGCTGTCGAGGCGCTCTGTGAGGAATTCACTCGCTTGCAGCGACGGGTGGATGAGATGCGTGGGCTCATGCGCGGCAAAATCTGCATCGGTACGTTTTCGAGCGTTGCGACCCACGTGCTGCCGCCGGTGATTGCGCACTTTCGCGCCGATCACCCGGACGTCGATTACGAGCTGCTGATGGGTGATTACTCCGAGATTGAGCAATGGGTGGCGGAAGGTCGCTGCGACCTGGGCTTTATTCCGCGCGAACCACGCGGCGCCGGCATGGCGTCGCGGCCGTTGGTGCAAGATGAGTTGATGGCCGTGGTGCCAGCGGACTCCTCGCTTGCTACCGCGGAGGTCGTTTCCCTTGCCGATTTGGCCAACGAGCAGTTTATTCTGCTGGAACGCGATAGCGACGACGAGATTACGCCGCTGTTTCGCCGCGCGGGCCTGGCGGTACGCTCTAAGCTGTCGACCTGGGATGATTATGCGATTATGGCCATGGTCGAGGACGGTCTGGGCGTGAGCATTCTTCCGGCGCTCATCTTGCGCCGCTGCCAGTTCGATGTTGCCGTGCGCCCGCTCGAGGGACATCCTCATCGGCAGATCAACGCCATATACCGCACCGCTGACGTTTCGCTTGCGGCGGCTCGTTTCCTTGAATATCTCTAAAAGCGCGTACCTGTTGTCTACTTTGGGACAATTCTCGAGGCTCGGTACATTTTCTTGTGAAATTGAACTTTCGGATAATGTGCCGCGCTATACTGCTGCCTAAATTGAACTTTGGTTCAATTCGTGTTCTATAAATTGAACTTTGCCAGCAAGGAGGTTCTAGTGGCCCAAGAGACGTTCAGCGATCGCCTGCGACAGGCTATGTCCGATCGCGATGTTCGACAGTCGGACGTGATTCGTGCATCGGAGATGCTCGGCAAAAAACTCGGCAAGAGTCAGATGAGCCAATATGTGAGCGGCAAGACGATCCCGCGGCGCGATGTGGCAGAGCTGCTCGCCCGCATTTTGGAGGTCGATGTTACCTGGCTGCTTGCCGGTGACGCCGATCAAGGCGAGACATCATCGCCTCTCAACGATTCCAAGCCCGAACCCCATCCCTCAGCTCAAATTGCAAGGAGCACCACCATGCGTACTTTTTCTAAATCCACCAAACTCGACAACGTCCTGTATGACGTGCGCGGTCCCGTCGTCGACGAGGCCGCCCGTATGGA
>DBFOIV010000064.1:0-3586 GCA_048489175.1 Collinsella sp.
TCTGTTGATGTTTGCAATGATGACTTCCGTTTTCTAGATGTTGGCTTGCCACCCGAGATTCTGCGTTTAAAGGACGCGGGGTATCTTTCGCAGGCTATTGAGGCTTGCGACCGCCTACTTGCCCAAGATCCCGATCCCTCGCTTGCTGCCTGCGTTCGTGCCGAGCGGTATCGCATGCTTGAGACGCCGCTTCATTTTTCGGTGTCGCGCGATCGGGCTATTGCGATGATTCACGAGGAGTGGCCTGAGTTTACTGAGGAGCAGTTTGACGATCTGATTGACCGTAAGCGTATTGACTGGCGCTTTATCGATGGCGAGCTGTTCGTTCTCGACAACTTCCTCGATTCGCTTCGCGTATATCCCAAAGAGGTTCCCGGCATGCGGCCCGATCCTACGGACGGAATTGCACTGCGCAACGAGATGCTCAAGGAGATGGAGTCGCAAAATGGATTGGCTCGCGTCATTACGCTTAAAGCGTCCGTGTCTGTCCCCGGCGCTCTGGAGGGGGAGACCGTTTGCGCTTGGCTTCCCGTCGCGGCTGCCTGCCGTCAGCAGTTTCGGGTCGAGATTCTCGACATGACGCCGGAGGGTGCTGTTGCTCCCGCGAATGCTTCGGCGCGTACCGTCTCGTGGTCTTCTTCGAGCGAGCGCTCATTCTCGGTGACTTATCGTTATCACATCGATGCTGCTTATTGTGATGTCTACGGTGGCACACTTCCGGTTCATCCGCGTATGGACGCGCCTCTGCCCGAGGATATTTCCGAGGACCGTCCGCACATTGCATTTACGCCGTATCTGCAGCAGCTGACGGCCGGTGTTGTTGACGGACTCGAGGATCCGCTCGATCGCGCCCGTGCTATCTATGATTACCTGACGCAGTATATCGACTATCGCTATCAGCCGCCGTACTTGCTTTTGGGATCTATTGCCGATGACTGCGCGCATTCGCTCCGCGGCGATTGCGGCGTTATGGCGCTCACGTTTATCACCATGTGCCGTATCGCGGGCGTGCCTGCCCGTTGGCAGAGCGGCCTGTACGTTGCGCCCGATTCGGTGGGGTCGCACGACTGGGCAGAGTTCTATACGCCGCAGACCGGTTGGCTCAACGCCGACGTGTCATTTGGATCTTCTGCTCGCAGGATGGGGGAGGAGTGGCGCCGCCGTCACTACTTTGGCAATCTCGACCCATGGCGTATGGTGGCCAACAATCGATTCCAGGCAGAGTTTGAGCCCTCTTTCGACGGCATGCGCGAGGACCCTTACGATAACCAGATGGGTGAGGCTTCGGTCGACGGTCGCGGATGCCGTCAGCGCGAGATGCTACGCACGGTCGAACTCATCGAAATGCTCGAAGTTCCATTTTCGGACTAATCGGTAGAAAGCTGTGATAAACTAACTCACGCATTACGTGCCCGAGTGGCGGAATTGGCAGACGCAGTGGACTCAAAATCCACCGTTGGCAACAACGTGCGAGTTCGAGTCTCGCCTCGGGCACCATACATGCAAGTGAGCGTTCAAGGGGGTTGCGGCCCCCTTTTTCGTGCCGAACTCGCGTGAGCGCGCGAAGCGTTAAGCAAACAGGCCTGCGGCCTGTTTGTAGCGGAGCGTGGCGAGGGCGCCACGCGTCCGAACCCCGGGGCTTCGCGAAGCGAAGGCCCTTCGAGTCTCGCCTCGGGCACCATACATGCAAGCGAGCGTTCAAGGGGGTCAAGGCCCCTTTTTCGTGTACGTAATGTGATAACGCGCTGTACGTGTTATTATTCGCAAGGCGTTGTTCCCGCAATGCCCTAAAGAGGAACCCGAGGGTTCCCACCTTTTGGCGCCAATGAGCAGCTGACTGGTCATACAACTTAGATTCCCTTCCTCAAATCGAGGAAGTCTATGTGTACGACCTGGTTGCTGAGAAGCGCCGGGTTATTTTTTTATGAATGGAGGTAGGGAAAATAGCTAAGTCTGATGACACTCGCATCAACGACGAGATCACTGCATCGTCGTGCCGTTTGATTGGCGTCGATGGCTCTCAGCTCGGCCTGTTCGCCATTCGCGATGCCCAGCGCGTCGCCGACGATCAGGGTCTCGACCTGGTCGAGATCGCTCCCAACGCGGAGCCGCCGGTCTGCAAGGTCATGGACTACGGTAAGTTCAAGTACCAGCAGGCCATGAAGGCCAAGGCTGCTCGTAAGAACCAGTCCAAGGTCGAGGTCAAGGAAATGAAGTTCCGACCCAAGATCGACGTTGGCGACTACGAGACCAAGAAGGGCCACGTTCTGCGTTTCCTCAAGAAGGGCGCACGCGTTAAGATCACCATCATGTTCCGCGGCCGTGAGATGGCTCACCCGGAGCAGGGCCTTAACGTTCTCGAGCGTCTCGCCGAGGATCTCAAGCCTTACGCTACGGTCGAGTCCAAGCCTAAGATGGAAGGCCGTAACATGCTTATGCTGCTCGCCCCGATTAAGGGCGCCTTCGATGAGGATAAAGCGGCAAGCGATACTAAGTAACTAGTGTTCTGTAACCGATTAAGGAGTATTTCATGCCTAAGATGAAGTCCCACAGCGGCACCAAGAAGCGTTTCCGCAAGACTGGTACCGGCAAGCTTATGCGCGCCAAGGCTTTCAAGAGCCACATCCTGAGCAAGAAGTCCACCAAGCGTAAGCGTGGCTTCCGTCAGGAGACCGAGATTGCCGCTGCCGACCGCAAGGTCATCAAGTCGCGTCTCGCCTAAGTTCGCGTTCCCGTTTTTCGTTTTACCGTCTAGGAGTTGATAGAACATGGCACGTATTAAGCGCGCTGTTGCCGCCAAGAAGAAGCGCCGTACCGTTATGCACCGTGCGAAGGGTTACTACGGTGCCGCTTCGCGTACTTACAAGCATGCTAAAGAGCAGGTCCAGCACTCCCTGCAGTATCAGTATCGTGATCGCCGCAACAAGAAGCGCGAGATCCGTTCTCTTTGGATCACTCGTATCAACGCTGCTGCTCGCCTGAACGACATCTCTTACTCTCAGTTCATGCACGGCCTGAAGGTTGCCGGCATCGAGCTCGACCGCAAGGTCCTGGCTCAGATGGCTTACGAGGACATCGAGTCCTTCAACGAGCTGGCTACCATCGCCAAGAAGGCTCTCGAGGCCTAATAGATTCTCTTGAATCGCTAGGGGAGTGTCGCGTTGTGCGCGGCGCTCCCTCTTTTTATCTGAAGCGCGGTTTACATTGCTAAAAGCGCGGGTAGATAAACACTTACAGGTGACCGATCTCTATATATTCCTGAACCAAAGGGTCATCATCTGATACGTGCGGAAGATCCGCACCAGTCTTTCTATTACCTATAGAAAGCAATATGTTGTGTAGGACTTGTGAAGAGCGGAATTGACGTCCCACAGAGCTTCGCGGTCTGGCAATATATCTCCTTGCCGCGCGGCCCGGTCGGACCGGATCAGCCGCGGGGCGTGCACCTTGAGAACCGGATACTGCGAGGATGGACACACCAGATGTGTCGCATCCGGGCAGACATCGAACCATTTGAAATGGTCTAACTTGGATTTGTTTTTCGCAAGGCCGCCGAGAGGCGGCCCCGAGAAATTCCTTTTCCTAT
>DBFOIV010000065.1:0-6709 GCA_048489175.1 Collinsella sp.
CCGCAGCCCGTGCAGATGGAGAATGCTCCTCATGTTGAGGAGCCGGCGTGCCACCCCCATCCAGGACATAGTCGACGGTACGACGACCGAAGACCGCGCAGACCGTCGGCAGGACCACCGACTGCGTATCGGCGCGACCGAGCATCTTAATGGCAAAAGTCGAACCCGCGGGGAACGAGACCGTGAGCTTGGAGCCGTCGTCGGCCGTGGCGCGGGCGTTGAGCAAGAGCCCTGCGTAGGAAGCCTGACGCGCCTTGACACGCTCGACAACCTCGGCCCATTTGCGCTGCAGCTCTCCGGCATCCTCGACCGCGGGCGTCTCGGCGGCACCGGCGGCGGCAACCTGGGCGGCGTTGTTGGGCTGGGGCTTAGGTGCCGGAGCGGTGGCAGGCGCGGGGGCCGCAACGGGCTGAGGCGTCGGAGCCGGCGCAGGCTGAGGTGCAGGCGCTGCAGGCTTGGAAGCTGACACGGACGCAGAACGGGGCGCAGGCTGAGCCGTCGGAGCGGCAGCACCACGGTCCCAAGGCATACCGCCCTGGCGCGCGGACGTAACAGCGGGGGCAGCGGATGCCGCCGGGGCGGCAGCGCGGGCGCCCGAAATGAGCGTCGGCTGTTGGGCAGCAGCGGGTACGGATGCTGCAGGCGCGGCGGCCTGAGCAGCAGCCACGCTCGCCGGCACGGCGGCGTTGGCAACCATGGCCTCCAGGCGTGCCACGCGCTCGGCCAATGCCTCAATCGTTAAATCAGCCTCGGGACGAGCCAGACGCGTGCAGGCAATCTCGAGCACCAGGCGCACGTCGCTCGCGCCCCTCATCTCCAGTGCGGCATCGTCGAGCACTGTCAGCACACGAGCCAGGCGGTCGGCAGGATGCTCGCCAAAGGCAGCGGCCTCGGCAGCAAGCGCCTCGGCCTGCTCGGAGCCGCCCTCAAACAACTCGGCACGGGCACCGGCAACGCAGGCAACATACACGTCGCGCACGTGCGCCACCAGGTCGCGCGTCAGTTCCAGCAGATCGTTACCTTCCTCGACCTGCGCGCGAATAAGCCCATACAGCTCGGCAACATCGCGATCGGCAATGGCGCGGGAAAACTCGCCCAGAATCTGGTCCGAAACCTCGCCTAAAAGAGAGCGGGCGTCGTCCGCATGCACAGAACCGTTGCCAAAGACGCTCAGCTGCTCCAGCGTGGACAACGCGTCGCGCATGCCGCCCTTGGCATGGCGCGCCACGATAGCCAGCGCCTCATCGTCGTAATCGAAGCCCTCCTGCTCGCACACGTATGCCAGGCGGTGCTCGATATCCTCGTTGCCGATGCGATGGAAATCGAAACGCTGGCAGCGCGAGAGGATGGTCTCCAGAATCTTTTGCGGGTCGGTGGTGCACAGCACAAAGATCACGTGCGCCGGCGGCTCCTCAAGCGTCTTGAGCAGCGCGTTGAACGCCGCCGTCGTGAGCATGTGGACCTCGTCGATGATATAGATCTTGTACTTGCCGCGCACCGGGGCAAAGTTGACGGAGTTGATGATCTCCTCGCGCACATTGTCCACGCCCGTGCGGCTTGCGGCATCGAGCTCGTAGACATCCGGGTGGTTGCCCTCGGCAATGAGCTCGCACTCCTCGCAAGTACCGTCGGGCATGCAGCCGCTTGCACCCTCGGCGCGCGCCGCCTCGGCATTGCGGCACAGCAGTGCCTTGGCCAGAATGCGCGCCATGGTGGTCTTGCCCGTGCCGCGCGGTCCGCAGAACAGGTAGGCGTGGGACAGGCGCCCCTCGGTGATGGCGTGCTCGAGCGTCGAGACGATATGCTGCTGGCCCACCACGGAGTCGAAGGTGAGCGGGCGATACTTTCGGTACAACGATTCCATGGGTGCTCCCCCGGGTATACTGAGTCTTGTTGCCGCGACGGCCATGCGGTCGCACGGCATACTGCATTCATAATAACCCGTACGGCGAGCCCGCCGCGATAGGAGTCCAAAGAGCATGGCAGACGCAGAGAGCAACCTCGTTCCCTCCGAAGCAGCCGACCAGGTCGAGGTCGCGCTCGAGGAGCAGGCCGCAGCCGACGACGGCATCCTGTACCTCAACGAGTACCAGTACGAAAACGACCTCGTCACCGACTTCGCCCGCCTGGTCGCCTCGCCCAGGCGCCGTGGCTCGCTGTATGTCGCCGCCGCGATTGCCGCGCTCATCGGCATCGGCATGTTGGTGGCCGGCGGCAACTGGATCAAGTTTGGCGTCGTCCTGATCGTATTCGGCGCCTTTTTGGCCTGGTGGAGCAAAAACCTGCACCACACCCTCGCCCGCGACTTTATCGACGCCGTCGAGGCCGACGAGTCCATGGGTGGCCGCTATCGCCGCGTCGCCGCCAACGAGGACGGCCTGATGGTTTGGGGCAAGAGCGGCAAGTCGCAGTTCTTCCCGTTTGAAAAGCTCGACCACGTGCTCGACGGCGAGCGCATCTTTGTGGCCATGTTCGCCGACCAGGGCGTGACGATCCCTAAGGACACCTTTGTTCGCGGCGATGCCGAGCAGTTTGGCACCTTCCTTAAGGCACGCATCAACAAAAAACTCCGCATCGAGACCAAACGCAAGAAGATGAAGGCAGAAAAGGCCGCCGCCGAAGCCAAACAGGGCGACAAGCCCCAGGAGACCAAGGGCAAGCAGCGCAAGCAGAAGAAGAACAAGAAGAAGCGCTAACCCGAGCCGGGGTCCAAACTCCGGCCGCCTGCTTAGGCGTAACTTAGATTGACAGCGGAAACCGCATCCCGTTTTGGCGCTCCAAAGTGGGATGCGGTTTCCTTTTGAGCGCCCATCCGGAAAGCGCATCCCGCTCTACGCCAATATTCTGGGACGCAGTTTCCGCAGACCACCCCATTCGGAAAGTGCATCCCTTAATTTGGTCGCAAAGTGGGGTGCGCTTTCCGAGCGAGCCAAAACAGAGCCAAGCCAGACAGGCAACCTCGCATCCCGCTATCCTCCCCATGCACCCGAGCGTGCTACACTAGTAGCATCTATGCCACCGCGAACGGCTCGGCTCCGCGCCCGCCACTCGCAAACGAACTTTAAACGCACGAGGGTTGGCCATGCCGCTTTTCTCGCAACATACCGCCCGGTTCTCGCCGGACGTTCCTCTGGAGGGCACCAGCTCTCGCGAGCTGCTTAAGCGGTACCAGCCGCTCGAGACACTTGCGACCGGCGGTTTTGGCTCCATCGAGATCTGCCGCGACACGCATCTGCGCCGCCGCGTCGCCATTAAGCGCATCCCCCTTATCAACGGTTCCGGCATGCCCGCCAGCGACATCATGGATGTCCTGCGCGAGGCGCACACTGCCGCTATGCTTCAACATCCCAACATCGTGCAGGTCATCGACTTTACGCACGACACAGCCTATGCCTACCTGGTTATGGAATATGTCGATGGCATGTCGCTGGCCGAGTTTTTGCACCGCGTGGACGGCCACTCACTTACCTTTGACGAGGCCGCGGCCATTGCCGATGCCCTGGGCCAGGCGCTCACCTTCGCTCATAGTAATGGCGTACTCCACCTGGACATTAAGCCCGCCAACGTGCTCATCGACCACTCGGGCAATGTAAAGCTCACCGACTTTGGCATGGCGCGACTGTCGTCCGCCGGTGGCTTTGGCGGCTCACGCGGCGGCACCATCGGCTACATGCCGCCCGAGCAGCTCGATATCGAGACCGGCACGGTCGACGAGCGCGCCGATGTCTTTGCCCTCGCCTGTGTGATCTACGAGGGCCTGTGCGGCAGCGCTCCCTTTATGGCGGCCACGCCCGCCGACTCGCTCGACCGCATCATCGGCGGCGCCACCTATCCCAGCGAGCTGATACCACACTTTCCCCCGGGAGCCGAGGCCGCGCTCATGAGCGCGCTCTCCCCCATGCCGCAGGACCGCCCCAACAGCATCGAGGCATTTTGCGACCAGCTCCTTGCCGGTCTGGGCAGCGTGCGCGAGGGCCGTCGCAGCCTGGAGCAAATGGTTGGCGAGCTTTCGGATGACGAGCAGGAACTCGACGATATCGAGCCGTCGCACTACGAGGACGACGCCATCGAGGTCGACCCCGCACTCGGCTGGGCGGGCACGCGCTGGAGCCATGCGCGCGACTACACCATGCGCACTATCTCGGCGCTAACGTGCGGCACCTTTAGCTTTTTACTGATGCAAACGGCCGGGGTCGCGGCGCTTCCCGGCCTGGTCATTGCGGCCATCGCGATCGGAGCGGCGGCTGGCCTGGCCCCCCAGATTGGCTCGGCCATCTCGGCTGTGGGCTTTTTGGTGCTCATGGCCAACGCCACCATGCAGGCACAAGGCATCCTGTCGATGCTGCCCGTCGCGGTGATCTTTGCCGCCGCCATGTCCGGTTGGTGGATCGCCTGGGGTCGCACCGAGACTGCCGCGAGCGCCACGCTCACCTGTGCACTCGCGCTTGGCTGTCTGACCGGCAATACCTTCCTGGCAGCTGGGGTCGCCGCCGGCGTCGCGTCATTTTGGCTCGGCCCGGCAAGCGCCGCCGCGGCAACGGGCATGGGCGCGCTTTTTGCCCGTCTGGCCACGGTCGCGCTTTCAGCCGGAGGCGTGCTGGGGCTCGGTAACGTTGCCGCAGCGCTGGGAGACCCGCTCCTTTGGGCTGCCTTTGTGCTGGTCGCGGCAACTGCCGCAGCGTCATCCGCGCTGCTCAATGCCCATGCCAAGCGTGCCGATCAGGGCTCAAACCTTGCCGCAATCGCCGCCATCGCTGTCACCGGCATCGGCTGCGCAGCGGCGTCCTGTCTTGCACACCATATGGAAATTGCCAGCCTTGCAGCCGCGGTCGTCGCCAAGGCGGCGGTTGCGGGAACCCTATCCTCTATAATCGTTGGGATATGCCTATATTTGCTCGGATACCAAAGAACCTATACGGAGAGTGATCTTTCGTGAACTTCCTGAACATCTTCGAGGACCACGTGGCCGGCATCTTCGGTGCCACCCGTGCCCCGTTCTCCTTTAAGAAGCTTGCCAAGCAGGCCGCTCGCGACATGGAGGATCAGACTCTGGTGATTAACGGCGTCAACACGGCGCCGGCACTCTATACCATCCTTATCGCCGCCGACGACGATCCCATGCTCGCCCCGTTCTACCCCGAGCTTTCGCGCGAGGTCCGCGAGTTTGTGAAGGCGCAGGCCGAAAAGCGCCGCTATGTCTTTGTCGGCGAGCCCCTCGTGCGCTTTATGATCGATCCGCAGCTGCGCGCCGGCAAGTTCTCGGTCTTTGCCGAGAACGTCGATGCCCCCACGCTCGGCCGCCTGTACGAAGAAGAGCGCGCCTATCAAAACGGCCTGGGCCAGAACAACTCCGCGGCAAGCCGTGCCGCCAGCGCCCCGCGCGCCGGCCAGCAGCAGTTTGCTGCCCCGCAGCAGCAGCGCCCCGCCGCCATGCCCCAGCAGCAGCCGACGCCTCGCGCCGCCGCTCCCGACCCGCTTGCCGTGGCAGATCCCTTCGCGCCTAGCGTCCCCGACCCCGCCGCTCCTATCCCGGTGCCGCAGACCGTCTCGCGCGACGCGCTTGCCGGCATGGGCGGAGCCGCCGCGACCGGTGCCGCCGTGGGCCTAGGTGCCGCAGCCGGCATCGCCTCCAACATGGCGAGCACTCGTGCCCCGCAGCGCCCGCTCGCCCAGCTCGTCGACGTCGTGAGCGGCGAGAGCCATAGCATCACCTCCGCACAGGTGACCATCGGTCGCGAGCGCTCAGTTTCCGACATTGCCCTGCGCGACCCCAACGTGTCGCGCCGCCACGCCCAGCTCACCTTTACGGGCTCGGATTGGTCGATCGAGGACCTCAATTCCACCAACGGCACGCTCGTCAACAACCGCCGCATTACGCGCTGCCCGCTGCGCAACGGCGATCTGCTGACGTTTGGCCTGAGCACCTTTGAATTTAGGGGATAGTCGCTTATGAACATCGATATCGTCCTTTTTGCAGGCCGCATCGTCCTGGTCGCCCTGCTCTATATCTTCCTGTTCGCCGTCATGAAGACCGGCGTGGGACTTGTGCGCGGGCAGCGCCGCGACTCGGCTATCTGGACGATTGATGTGGACAAGGGTCCGCGCGGTATCCGCGGCATCCACGTAGACATGCTCGGCCCCGTCATCGTCGGTCGCTCGCCATCTTCGGACATCTGCATCAACGAACCGTTCGTCTCGGCCTCACATGCGCGCTTTTCGCTGCAGGGCCCGGCGCTCATCATCGAGGACCTCAACTCGCTTAACGGCACGCTCGTCAACGGCCGCCAGCTTGTTGAGCCCGCAACGCTGCGCGAGGGCGACGAAGTCCAGATTGGCGACGTGGTCATGAAGGTGAACCGTCGATGATCGACGAGGAGAACAAGTCCGCAACTATGACCGAGGCACCGGCCGCCGCCACAGCTGCGCCGGCCCACGCCGCTCCGGCGGGCTCCGCACCCGTGGAGCCCGAGGACACCGTGTTCTCCCTGCCTCTTTCGCATGTAACGCATGATATTTCGGATCTCGCCGATAACGAGGACGAAGAGGATGCCGTAGCGGCGCCCATCGGCGCACATGCTGCGGAACAGCCCACAGCGCCCGAAGCAACCCCGGCGCCGGCTCACTTTGCAGAGCCCGTCGCCGCGGCAATCAACGAGAGCGCTGCGGTGTTTGCGGCACCCGAGCCCGCCGCGCCGGCGTTTCCCATAGC
>DBFOIV010000066.1:0-5159 GCA_048489175.1 Collinsella sp.
ATGGGGGCACCGGACTCCACAGCCCCTCCACCTGCGGAAACGAAGTGATGGCCAGGTGCCGGGAGCTATTTCCGCGTTGCGCTAGCTGCGGAAACGCGGGGTCCGTTCAGGCTGTTGCGTTGAGATTGAAAATCAACCAGAGTTTTTCGAGCGCGTTTCGAGCAATTCCCACCGGTTCCATAGGAGTAAACTTGCCCCACTGCAAATCCTCGAAAGGACCGGCATGAAAGAACTCTCCAACCGCACGGCAACATTTACCGATTCGGTCATCCGCCGCATGACACGCATCTCCAATAAGTACGATGCCGTCAACCTGTCGCAGGGCTTCCCCGACTTCGATCCTCCGGCGCAGCTGCTCAACAGCCTGAGCACCATCGCCGCCGACCCCAAGCCGCTCTACCACCAGTACTCCATTACCTGGGGCTCCCAGGCCATGCGCGAGGCGCTCGCCGCCAAACAGGAGCACTTTATGGGCATGCCGGTGAACCCCAACGAGAATATCGTAGTCACCTGCGGCTCCACCGAGGCCATGATGGCCGCCATGATGACGGTCACGAACCCCGGCGATAAGGTCGTCATCTTCTCGCCGTTCTACGAGAACTACGGCGCCGACACCATTCTCTCGGGAGCCGAGCCCATCTATGTGCCGCTCAACCCGCCCACGTTCGACTTCGATCGCGAGGTCCTCGAGGCGGCCTTCCGCGACAACGACCCCAAGGCCATCGTCCTGTGCAACCCATCCAACCCCTGCGGCAAGGTCTTTACGCGCGAGGAGCTCACCTTTATCGCCGACCTCTGCAAAAAGTACGACGCCTACTGCATTACCGACGAGGTATACGAGCACATCGTCTACGCGCCCCACGAGCACGTCTATATGGCCACGCTGCCCGGCATGTTCGAGCGAACCATCAGCTGCAGTTCGCTGTCTAAGACGTACTCCATCACCGGCTGGCGTCTGGGCTACACCATCGCCCCGGCCCAGATCACCGAGCGCATCAAGAAGGTCCACGACTTTCTCACCGTGGGTGCCGCCGCTCCCCTGCAGGAAGCCGTTGTCACCGCCCTCAACTTCGACGACAGCTATTACGATGAGGTCCTCGACCTCTACACCGCCAAACGCGACCTGTTCTGCCAGGGGGTCGATAGCATCGGTCTTGAGCATAACGTGCCGCAGGGCGCCTACTACGTCATGATGGACATCTCTGAGTTTGGCTATGACAGCGACCTCGAATTCTGCGAGGACCTCGCATCCAAGGTGGGCGTGGGCGCCGTGCCCGGCTCGAGCTTCTTCCGCGAGCCCGTCAACCATCTGATTCGTTTCCACTTTGCCAAGCGGGACGAGACGCTTAACGCGGCACTGGAGAACCTCAAGTCGCTACGTGATAAAATCAAGCCGCGCGGGTAAAGACGGCCCGGCAACTAAAGCAACCAAAGAAGCCCCGCACCGCCCGCCACGTTGCGAGGCTTCTTTTTATAGCGCTTTCTTAAATAGTTTAGAGCCCTATACTTTAGTCACGGAGCAACTCGTCCCAGAGAGAGGAATACTATGGCAGAACAGCAGCTTATCGGAGCGCTCGAGGCCGGCGGCACCAAGATGGTCTGCGCCACGGGCTATGCAGACGGTACGGTCCTGGAGCGTGAGCAGATCGCGACCACGACCCCGCAGGAGACCGTTGAGGCCGTCAATGCATGGTTTGCCGACAAGGGCATCGCCGCGCTGGGCATCGGCGCCTTTGGCCCCACCGCAGTCAACCCTGCCTCGCCCCAATACGGCAAGATCCTGGAGACGCCCAAAACGGCATGGCGCTACTTTGACCTGCTGGGCACTATCCAAAACGAGCTCAATATCCCCTGCGGCTACGACACCGACGTCAACGTCGCCTGCCTGGGCGAGGTCACCTTTGGTTGCGCCCAGGGCCTCACTGACGTTGTGTATCTGACCATCGGCACCGGCGTGGGCGCCGGCGTGCTCTCGGGCGGTAAACTCGTACACGGCATGATGCATCCCGAGGCCGGCCACATCCTGGTCACGCGCGACCCGCGCGACACCATTGGCGAGCACAGCGCCTGCCCCTTCCACGACAATTGCCTCGAGGGTCTCATCGCCGGCCCCGGCGTTAAAAAGCGCTGGGATGGCAAGAGCGCCGGAGACATGGCCGATGACCCGGAGGCCATGGACCTGCTCGCAGGCTATCTGGCACAGGCGCTCATGACCTACACGCTGTGCTACGCGCCGCAAAAGATCATCATCGGTGGCGGCGTGGCCGACCACACCCCCATCGTGCCGCTCGCGCGCAAGAAGTGCGCCGAGATGCTCAACGGTTATATCGTCACGCCCGAGGTCAACGACATCGATACCTATATTGTCAACAACAGCCTTGAGGGCAAGCAGGGCATCATGGGCTGCCTGGCCCTGGGCGCGCAGGCGCTTCAGTAACAGACGCACCCACAGGGCGTGGCGCGCCCGGCAAATCCAACCTACGGAACGACGCCACCACGCCCTATATAAGCCCTCTAATAAAAAAGGCCGCCTAGCACCAAGCATACGTCCTAGGCGGCCTTTTTGGCACATATGAGCGATCGTAGTAGATATCGGAGCACAACGCCCGTTGCCGCTCCACAGCAGTCGATCATCACATCGGTGATCATGCCGGCGCGTCCCGGCACAAAGAGCTGAATCGTCTCGTCGATCGAAGGAATCAGCAGCAGGAGCACCGCCGTGGGCAGCAGCACGTCAAAGGTGCGCCGGCCCTCAAAATCAAAGGCGTGCGTTGCCAAGATGCCGAGCACCATATACTCGGTAAAATGCGCGCACTTGCGAACAACAAAGTTGGTCACCCATTCATATGGAAGTCCCACGCCGTGCAGGAAACCGCGGATAGCTTCCATGACCGTTAGGCTCAGCGAGCCCGACCCCGAGCCGGGAACCAGCGAATTGCCCCAGATCAAGAGCGCCATCAGGCAGGTCACGACCGCCCATTTTCGATTGATCTTAACCATGCAGAAGTTATGCCTCCGCGCGGAGCGGCGCGAAGCTGGCGGTACCGCCCTCGATAACGCTCAGGTAGGCACGGCCCGTACGCTTGGCGGTAGAGGACTGCAGGCGCTCGATCTCCTCCTCGAGGATCTGATTGACGCGCTCGTGACGACGGTTTTCCATAATGCCGGCGGCAATAGCCTCGGCCCGCTCGATGCTCTCGCGCGAGATACGGGCAGTATCCTCGGGGAACACAGCGCTGTGACGGCCGACATAGGCGGGGGCAGCAGGCTGAGGGGCAGCGACGGGAGCGGGGGCTGCAACAGGAGCAGGCTCGTCAATCTCATCCAGAATCGCGGTGGCGGCGGCCCACATGTCCTCGTGGCCCGAGTAATCAGCCATGGGGACATCAACCTCGAGTGAGGCATCCGGAAGGTCGCCGGTGTCGATGCGATCTTGGGCATCAATCGATGCGGTGATGGCTGCAGGCTCATCGAGGTCATCGAAATCGATATCCGCGGCACCGGAGATGATAGGCATGCTGGCGAGGTTTACATTGTACGGCGCAGCCTCAGCCGCCTGCTGCTGGGCAGGAGCGCCCCACAGCGAGCTTTCGGCGGCACGGCGGGCGGCAACGGCCTCCTCGTCCGCGGCCATGGCTTCATCAACGTACGAATTGTCGGCAGAAGCGTTCGCGTCCGCCGAGGTAGCGCTGTAGGCGTTATTGGCTGCCGCGTTGGCGACGAGTGCCACGAAAGCCGCCGTGCTGCCCGCAGGGGCGGCCTGGGAGCCAGACACGGCGCGTGCCGCGGCGGCGATGTCGTCGCGATTGAAGGAGCCGGTCTGCCCGCCGTTGGTGAGCTCGTCGATGGCGACTTGATAGACGTCGCGCGAGTGTGCAGGGTCGCAGCTCACCGGCGAATCGTCGTCAAGCATACTGTCGATCATGGACCAAGCCTCGTCCTCGTCCATAGCATCTGCGGCTCGAGCGATGGTAGGGACACCATCATCGGCATGACGGCGCTGGAACGCACCAGTCAGGCCGGAAAGGAATGCCGAGGTAGACTGCTCCGCCTGAGCCTGAGAATCAGAAGCCGCAGCGTAAGGAGTCGCATCCTGCTGCTGAGCTGAAATCGAGGCGGTCTTGAACTCGCTTTGATGCTGATTGAGATTGGCGGCACCGCCCATGGCATCGGGCTGGAACAGACGCTCTTCACGCTGCGCACGATACTCGGAGATACCCAGCGAGGCGGCATAGATGCCCACGCCCGCCACCGCGCCCACGGCGAAGGGAACCGCACCCGCCACGACCGTCTCGTTCACAGACGAAAACGGCAGCGTCGCGGCATACATAACCACGGGAGCGGCAAGGCCGATCCCGCACGAAAGTCCGGCAAGGACTGCTCGTTGTGTTGCATCAGAAGAAGCCATGAGCTCTCCCCATCTTCCAGCACCCAAATCGCATCATTCAGTTGGCTGCGCGAGAGAAGATGAAGCGGGGCTATGCCCCAAAGCAACGGTATATGGTTCGTTTCATCTGCGTTATCCGTCGCGAAGCTTGAAAACTATTATGCGAAACCGCCCTGTCGATTGCAAGCGACGATGTCGGATTGAAACGGGAAACCTGCTGCTTGCCAGTCTTATGGTCAAAAATAAGCGCGGAGCGGCGATATAGAAAAGGGCCGAGGCTCAAAGCCCCGACCCTTTATTGCATTGATGACTATCGCTGCGTGTGGATGACAACCTAGAACGTCTGCTCGTAGTCGCTGTGCTTTTTGGCCGAACGCACCAGGAACTCCTGGTTGGTGTTGGTACCCTTAAGACCCTTGATAAACGATGCGGCCGCACGCTCGGTGTTGTTCATGCCGGCAAGAATGCGACGCAGGCCAAAGACAAACGGACGCATCTGCTCGTCAACCAACAGGTCCTCGTTACGCGTACCGGAGGCAACGGGGTCGATAGCCGGGAAGATGCGGCGATCGGCCAGGTCGCGGTCGAGCTTAAGCTCCATGTTGCCGGTGCCCTTG
The DNA here is from genome assembly GCA_048489175.1 of Collinsella sp. Classification (GTDB taxonomy): domain Bacteria; phylum Actinomycetota; class Coriobacteriia; order Coriobacteriales; family Coriobacteriaceae; genus Collinsella. Next base: position 5,005 of record DBFOIV010000066.1, read on the forward strand.
AACTCCTCAAAGATGACCTCGTCCATCTTGGAACCGGTGTCGATGAGGGCAGAGGCCAGGATGGTGAGCGAGCCACCGTTCTCAATATTACGGGCTGCGCCCAGGAAGCGCTTGGGCGGATACAACGCCGCCGAATCGACGCCGCCCGAAAGGAT
>DBFOIV010000067.1:0-10180 GCA_048489175.1 Collinsella sp.
CAACGATTCCAAGCCCGAACCCCATCCCTCAGCTCAAATTGCAAGGAGCACCACCATGCGTACTTTTTCTAAATCCACCAAACTCGACAACGTCCTGTATGACGTGCGCGGTCCCGTCGTCGACGAGGCCGCCCGTATGGAGGACGAGGGCGAGCGCATCCTCAAGCTCAATATCGGCAACCCGGCGCCCTTCGGTTTCCGCACACCCGATGAGGTCATCAAGGACATGCGCCAGCAGCTGCCCGACTGCGAAGGCTATTCCAACTCGCGTGGCCTGTTCTCCGCGCGCAAGGCAATCATGCAGTATTCGCAGATCAAGGGCCTGCCCAACGTTCAGATGGAGCATATCTACACGGGCAACGGCGTGTCCGAGCTCATTCAGCTTTCGATGAACGCGCTGCTCGACAACGGCGATGAGATTCTGATCCCCAGCCCCGACTATCCGCTCTGGACGGCGTGTGCAACCCTTGCCGGCGGTCATCCCGTACATTATCTGTGCGATGAGCAGGCGGATTGGTATCCCGACCTGGAGGATATGGAGTCCAAGATTACGAGCGCGACCAAAGCCCTCGTCATCATCAACCCCAACAACCCCACGGGTTCTGTCTATCCGCGCGAGGTGCTCGAGGGCATCGTCGAGATTGCACGCAGGCATCAGCTGATGATCTTTGCCGATGAGATCTACGACCGCCTGTGCATGGACGGCTACGAGCACGTCTCGATTGCCTCGCTCGCCCCCGATCTGCCCTGTGTCACCTTTAGCGGCCTTTCCAAGTCGCACATGATCGCGGGCTATCGCATTGGCTGGATGGTGCTTTCGGGCAACCAGCGCTGCATGAGCGACTTCATCATGGGCATCAACATGCTCTCTAACATGCGTCTGTGTTCCAACGTGCCGGCTCAGTCGATCGTTCAGACGGCACTCGGTGGCCATCAGTCCGTTAACGACTACATCCGTCCCGGCGGCCGTGTCTACGAGCAGCGCAACTTTGTGTATGAGGCGCTCAACAAGATTGACGGCATCTCGGTGGTTAAGCCGCGTGCAGCGTTCTACATCTTCCCCAAGATGGATGTGAAGAAGTTCAACATCACCGATGACGAGCAGTTTGCCCTCGACCTGCTGCATGAGAAGAAGATTCTGATCACGCGCGGCGGCGGCTTTAACTGGGCCGAGCCCGATCACTTCCGCATCGTGTACCTGCCGCGCATGGAAGTGCTCAAAGAGTCCCTCGAAGACCTCGCCGATTTCTTCGATCACTACCGCCAGGCGTAACGGCAAAGGTAGACTGTAATGAAACGGTCGGCCCGCAACGGATGCGGGCCGACCGTTTTCTGTCTAAGCCCGTGCTGTTAGCGCTTGTCTCGTTGAGCGGGCGAGGTTCGCGTGTGAGCGGTAAGTTCTATTCCAAAATGGAATACAGTGGGCTTAAGCTGGAATTGATGTCCGGGTACCTGCTTTTCTAGAATGTTTTCAACAAGATGAAAGGCGGTTCCAACCAATGATTATCGATGCAAATTCCTACTGGTTCGACGAGCACATCTTTCATGACGAGACGCTCTGCGAACAGTTTTTGGCCGAGGTACCCCGCGCCTATGACACCGAAGGCTATCTAACCATGAATTCCGCCGGCAAACGACAGATCGTGATCGAGATGCCCGCCGGTTCTCCGGGTCTTAACTACATTGAGGGCGACTACACCCTCGAGAAGCGCTTGGCCGATATGGATGAGGCGGGGGTCGACAAGGCGATCCTCAAGCTCCCCGGTTGTCACGAGTGGATGTCGCTCGAGATGTGCCGGCGTTTCAACGACGGTATGGCTGCTGACGCGAAGGCGTCAAGTGGCCGTCTGATTCCGCTTGTCGCTGTGCCGCCCTTTGGCACCAAAGCGAATTTGGAGGAGCTCGATCGCAGGCTCGACGATGGTTTTGCGGGTGTGCAGCTCTGCGCTCACTACGGCAAGCGCTATCTCGACGACCAGGTCTTCTCGAGCTTTTTCGAGCACCTGAACGAACGCCATGTCACCGTTTACGTGCACCATGTTCCCGTGCCGGTCGAGAACGAATCGCTTCTCGCGTACGACAACCTTCGCCGCTCTTATGGCCGCTGCGTCGACCAAACTACGGCGATCGGCCGAGAGATCTTTGGCGATTTCTTTGAGCGCTACCCCAATATCAAGATGGTCCACTCCATGCTCGGCGGCGCATACTTTGCGTTCAAGGAGATGCTGCTGCCTCATGGTCCCAAGCGCCCTGATGCTTCGGGTCGCTTCCAGGCCGATATCGAGACGGTCTCCAAGCGTCTTGAGAACAACGTCTATTTCGACATGTCCCATGCTCAGCCCTGGGGCGAAACGCTTCTTGCCTGTGCGGTTGAAGTCCTTGGTGCAGACCATATTGTCTTTGGTACGAGTTATCCCGTTAAACGCGAGTGGCTAACAGGGGGTGTCGCCTGCGTCCGCGCCACAGATTTAAGTGATACGGACAAGGACCTTATGCTTGGCGGCACGGCACAGCGCTTGTACGGCATCGAGTGAGCGACAGATAAAGGAGGGCGTTCGCCATGGATAAGGGAGAGATGAAGGCCGGAGCCGCCCGGGTGGCCATTAACTTAGAGGACGTATTGCCGTTCGACGGTTTCGACGCACTCCGTCATGAAATCTTTGCCCGTGCCTTCGTGGTCGAAGGGATGGGGCGGCGCGCTTGCATCCTTTCACTTGAGGTTACCTCGATCGCTCCGGCCCTACTCGTCGATCTGCGTGAGGTTGTCAAGGATGTCTCCAATTGCGACGGCGCCTTTTCTTGGGTGGTCCCGACCCACACGTTTTCTGCGCCTCACGTGCGCACCCCTGGGCATCTGGCCGACACCGATGCCCGCGATCGAAATGAGCGCTATCGTGCCGCGCTCATCGCCGCGACACGCGCGGCCGTTGAGCAGGCGGTTGCGGGCATTCGCTCTGTCACGCTCGCCTCGGCGGAGGGCTACTGTCCTGTGAACGTTAACCGCGACATTGAGACACCGGCCGGCTGGTGGCTGGGAGTAGACCCCAAGGGGTTTGCCGACCACGCGATGCCCGTACTTGTCGCGAGGGATGCCGAGGACGGGCTCGTTGCCATGCTTGCGACGGCTGATGTCCAGTCTTCCGTGCTCGACGGATCGCACGATTCTCAGGGGAAGCGCTTGGTGAGCGGGGACCTCTTTGGCTTTGCCGCCATGGCTCTCGAGCGCGAATTGGGCGGAGTCGTGTTGCTGCTACCCGGTGCCGCGGGGGATCAGAGTCCGGCGGAGCGCGCCGTAACCGTTGCGTTCGATTCGACCGGGGCGAAGCAAACGTTAGATGCTCACGAGAGTGGATATCGCATGCTGCATCGACAGGGTCGCGCTATGAGCGATGCGTTGATTGAGGCCGTCCGTGCGGCGCGTGAGGACGATGCCATCGGCGTCGATGCTCGCACGGTCGACGTCCTTTTGCCCGCCCAGACGCGCGCCGACTTCTGCTCATTGGCCCCGCATCGAACTTATGAGTTTCATGCGGCAGGCGAACAGCGTACGAGGGTCTATTTACTTCGGCTGGGAAATGTCGAGTTCGTTGGTATCCAGCCCGAGGTTTCGAGCTCGTTTGGCGCCGCCGTGCGCGCCGCCCGATTCTGCCCCGTGCTCTTTGCCACGCTTGTCAACGGAGGGCAAAAGTATCTGCCGGCCCCCGATGCGTACGAGAAAATCACCTATGAGGCCATGAACTCCGGCTTCGCCGCCGGTTCCCATGAGCGCCTCCTTCAAACCATCCTTGCCGCTTTAAACGCGGCATGACAAAAAGGAGAACTTGCATGAATATCGGACATGCACGCCGCAAGATTACCCCGCAAGGCGACATCTATCTAATCGGATACCGTAACCTCCCCAACCGTCTGGAGCCTGCGACAGGCGTCCATGACGACGTCTTCGCCAACGCGATTCTTTTCCAACAGGACGACCGCGAAGTTTTTCTCTTCAACGCCGATGTTCTCGAGTTTGAGGAGGGCATGGCCGAGGAGGTTAAGACGATGCTCGCCGAGCGCTACGGAATCGACCGTGACTGCGTTCTGCTCTCCGCGACGCACGACCACACTTCGATCGTCGCCTACCATCGCAGCTGGTGGACGGGAAAATTCAACGAGGACTACTATCGCTGGTTCCTCGATACCATCTGTCAATGCTTCGAAGAGTGCCGCGCCAACGCGCGACCTGCGACCTGCCGCATGGGCAAAAAAGTCATCACCGGTTTCTACGACAACCGCATCATCCCAGGTGAACTCGCCGACAATGAGGTCATTGTCGTATCGTTCTTCGATACCGAAGGCAAGCCATTTGCGGGCTTTGTGAACTGGGCGGTGCATTCTGCCTGTGTCGGACCCGACTGCACGGAGCTCACGAGCGAACTCGCCGGTCTTACTGGCAAAAAGCTCGCTCAGAGTCTTGGTTACTATCCGGCCATGGTCGTCGGTGCTGCTGGCGACTGTAGCGACCGCAATTTTCGCCAGGGACGCGGCATTCCCGAGGTTGAGCGTGTTTCGACCGGTCTTGCCGAGGCGATTTCCCGGATCAAGCTCGATCGCGAGGTCGTTCTTGACCGCATCGAGCCTCAGACGTTCTATCACACCGTTGCCCATGACGACTTTTCGCTCACGCTTAAGTGTGCCGTCATCAGTCTGGGCGGCCTGCATCTCTTTGTGTTCCCGAGTGAGCTTGGCAGCGACCTGGGCATTCGCATGAAGCGCGAATGCCCGGTCGAGGGAATAGTCTGCGGTTACACCAACGGCTATTTTGAGTATTTCCTTCCGGCGCGCGAGTACGGCCTCTCCTTTGAGACCGAGCGTACTCAGATTCCCCAGGGTGAACCGGAACGTCTGTGTGACAAGTTCTGCCAGACGACGAGACTTCTCGGCGCAGCAGCTTCGCGTCTGTAGACCTGATTGCGTGGCATGGGCCAATGAGGCTCACTGCCATGTGATCGGCATCTTCCATCTTCTCTGCCGTTTCCCATCCCGGGCGTACGTGCGTCCGCGGATTTCAAAGGGGGAAGCGGGTTCCTTGTCCTCCCACGTCGACTACGGAGGCATGAAATCTACGCTATGCCCCGCTCAGAAAAAGGAGAATTCCATGAAATACCAGAAGCTTTGCGATGAAATCATCACAAAGGTCGGTGGTCGAGACAATGTGTTAGACGTGAGCCACTGCATTACGCGTCTCCGCTTCCACCTCAAGGATGAATCGCTCGCCCAGACCAATGAGCTTAAGGCGACGAAGGGCGTCGTTGACGTCATCCAGGCCGGCGGACAGTATCAGGTCGTGATTGGTGCCACTGTCGAGTCCGTCTACAACGACCTTGTTCAGATTGGCGGGTTCGACTCCAAACCCGCACTCGATATCGATGAGGGCGACGACGTCAAAAAGGGCGATCCATTCTCGCGTCTGCTTGCCATCATCTCCGAGATCCTGCAACCGGTTCTTGGCGTGCTTATGGCCGGTGGCTTTATCAAGTCGATGCTCGCGCTCTGCACGGTTGCCGGTTGGCTAGCCAAGGACAGCAATACGTATGTGACGCTCTCGGCAATCGGAGATTCGGTTTTCTATTACTTTCCGCTAATCATTGGCTGGACGTCGGCCAAGAAGTTCGGACTTAAGCCCGTTATGGGAATGGCGCTCGGTGGTATCCTCGTCTACCCGACGCTCGTTGCCCTTATGGGCGGAGATCCGCTCTACACGCTCGGCGCCGGCACGGTCTTCGAGTCCAATGTCTATGGTGATATTTTTGGCATCCCGCTGATCATGCAGAATTACTCATCGACGATTCTGCCTGCGATCTTTATCGTCTGGATTGCCTCCAAGGTGCACAAGGCCCTTTCTAACGCGCTGCCCGCGCTTGTGAGCTCGTTCTTCTCCAACATCCTGACGCTCCTCATTTGCGGCATCCTTGGCCTGCTTGTGGTCGGTCCGGTCATGACGGTCCTCTCCAACATCGTTGCCCAGATCATTCTGATGCTCATCAACGTCCAGCCCGCCCTCGCCGGCTTTGTCATCGGCACGTTCTGGAGCCTGCTCGTCATGTTCGGCCTGCACTGGGGTATCATCCCGCTGTGGTTTCTCGATGTCGCAACCTACGGCTATGACCTCATTAATCCGCTCGTGTATGCAGGCGGTTGTGCCATCGCCGGTGCTGTGCTTGGCATGGTCATCCGAACCAAGGATTCCGAGGAAAATGCTGCCGTCAACATTCCCGCCCTTGTCTCTTCGATTTTCGGTGTCAACGAGCCTGCGCTTTACGCCATCTTGCTGCCGCGTAAGCGCCTTATGTGGGCAACCTTTATTTCCGCTGGTGTAGGCGGCGCCATCGCCGGTCTCATGGGTGCCAAACTCTATGCCTTCGGTGCCTCCGGCCCGCTCGGTTTCCCGAGCTTTATTAACCCTGCTGGCATCGACACGGGCTTTATCGGCCTTGTCATCTCCGGTGTGGTCGCTTTCGTTCTGGCTCTTGTCGCCGCTATGGTGATCGGTACCAGGAAGGACGAGGGCGGTAAGGCGCTCAACATCTCGGTGGACTAGTCTGTCTGCGCACTTTAACTAAATATGCCTCGGACGGCGACGTGCCGCCCGAGGCATATTTGTGTTTAGTGCCGTTGTCAGCGTGTTTGCGGACACAAGTCTGCGGTTGCGGAGCAGCGGGGATTATGACGGTCGTGCCGCGGTGGAAGACGCACGGTCGCTCTGCAGGAGCTGACGGTAGGGGAGGAAGCCGATGAACGAGACGACCGCCTGCGAGTGCGCGGCGTTCCGCTTGAGGTAGAGCCTGACCTCGGAGGTCGTCGCGGGCTCAAGCGGCACCAGGGCTACCTTTCCGCTGGCAAGCGATTCCGCCGGCTTGCGCATGAGGAATGAGACGCCGGCGCCGCGTGCGACAAGAGAGATGATGTTCTCGGCTCGTTTGCCGGTGAACGTAACGCGTGGGCCAAATCCAGCTTCGCGACAAAGGGAAAGGACGAGCTCGCTTACGAACGAGCCTTGGGGAAGCATGAGGAAATTCTCGTCGATAAGGTCGTCTATCTCGACGGTGTCACGTTCGGCGAGCGGATGGTCGAGCGGAAGGACGGCCACGAGCCGGTCAGTCGTAAAGGGAATCTTTTTGAACTCCGGCTCGATGGCGCCACTGTCACGGATGAAGGCCAGGTCAATGTCCTCGTGCAGGAGCATACGCTTGAGTGTGTCGCCCTCGCCCTCGATGAGCTCAACAGAATATGAGGGGTTCGCCTGCTGAAAATCGATGACGGCGTCCGTGATCCCATAAGGGGCCATAATGGGGATAGAACCTACGGTGAGGTGCTCGAGCGGCTCACCTGCGCCTATTTGAATGGCGGCAAGATAGCGGTGCTGAAGCGTCGCAATTTTTTGCGCATAGGGGAGGAGCGCTTCACCTTGCGCGGTGAGTGTTACGTGGCGCTGGCTTCGATCGATGAGCTTGCAGCCGAGTTCGTGCTCCATTGCCATGATGTGCTTGGAGAGGGTTGATTGCGACATGAAAAGCAGTTCCGCCGCATCAAGAAACGTGCGTGACTGCGCTAAGATGGCGAATTCGCCAAAGCGGCTGATATCCATAGGGAGGCCTCCGGTACCCTCATTTTGGCAGGTGGCCTAAACCACGACGCCATTGCAGTGGTCGATTTCGTGCTGGATGATCTCGGCGGTGTAGCCCGAGAAGTTTTTGATGCGGTGAACGAAGTTCTCGTCCAAATACTCAACCTTAATGCGGCGATAGCGGGTACAGGGACGCTCGCCGGTCAGCGAGAGGCATCCTTCGCTCGTCTGATAGGCATTGACCTGCTCAAGAATTTGAGGGTTGTACATCAGGAGTGTCCTGTTGCCGTCCTTTACGCAGATGATGCGTTTGCGCACGCCGATCATGTTGGCGGCGAGGCCCACGCACTCGCGATCATGCTCGTGGAGTGTATCCAGGAGATCCTGCCCGGTTGCGGCATCGTCGGGTCCCGCGTCTTCGGAAGGCAGACGCAAAAAGAACTCGGATTTCATGATGGGCTTAATCATGGCGGGCTCCTCATGTCTTATGCTTTCGTGGACTTTTAATAATAGCGCGGAAGGAAAGCTGTGCGTCCGCGTTACAATCTTTCGATGTTGGACCATGTTGCCAGATTCGTCGTGTACGGCGTCTGGCGTAAGTCTAGGGCTCATTTTTCGCCCTGGACCGTTCCTCTGGGGCGATGCGACTGTCGTTCCAAGAGGAAGGAAATGCATGGGGAGCAAATCTCAGCAACAAGTTCAAGTAACGCCATCGGCCTCTGCGGCGATTCTCGTCGTAATGTATATTGCAGCCTTTGTTGCCGCGTTTAACGAGAACATCATTAACGTGGCGTTGCACGACATTATGGCAGCCTTTTCGGTGGGTGCCACCACGGCACAGTGGCTCGTCTCGGGCTACATGATCGTGACGTCGATTTTTACGGCCATCATGGCCTTCCTGTCCGGCCGTTTCTCGACGCGCAAGCTGCTGTTTTTCGCATGCGGATGCATGGTCGCCGGCGAAGTCCTGTGCCTGGTCGCTCCGTCGTTTAGCGTTTTGCTGCCAAGTCGTATTTTGCAGGCTGCGGGATCGGGCATCTTGTTCCCGCTCATGATGAACGTGGTGCTGTCTTGCGCCCCGCGCGAGAAGCTCGGTTTGTATCTGAGCCTGGGCGGCGCCTGCATTACGCTAGGACCGGCGTTTGGACCCGTGATTAGCGGTCTTATGTGCACGTTATTTGGCTGGAGGGCGGTGTTCGTAGTGCCGCTGGTGGGCGGCATTGTGGTCGCTGCGGCGGGCGTTAAGCTTGTTCAGAATGTCGGAGAGCGCTCGAACACCACGCTTGATATTCTGTCGGTTGTTTTGCTCGCCGCCGGCATTACGGCATTTGTGTATTCCGTAGGCGAGTTTTCGACCAATCTGATTGCCGGCATCGTGGCGCTTTTCGCCGCCATTGTGCTGCTCGGCCTGTTTGCGGCCCGTCAGCTCAAGCTCGAGCATCCGGTGCTTAACGTGCGTCCCATGGCGAGCTTTCGCTTTTGGCCTGCGTGTTTGCTTGTGGTGGTGTCGATGATGACGACGTTCTCGATGAGCGTTTTGTTGCCGCTCTATTTTGAGGGCGCATACGGCATGACCGCACTTATTGCGGGCTTGCTCATTTTGCCGGCGATTGCCTGCAACGCCGTGACCTCGATTGTGGGCGGACGCGTGATGGACGCCCGTGGCGCATGGCCGCTGCTGCCGGTCGGTTTTGCCCTGATTGCCGTGGGGCAGACTGCCATCTCGATGACGGCGGCAAGCATGAACATCGGCGTCGTCGTGGCGCTGACCGTTGTGGTGTATGCCGGAGTCGGTTTGGTGCTGAGCCCCTCGCAAACGGCCGGCTTGGAGACGCTACCCGCCGCTGAACATCCTCACGAAACGGCATTGCTTAACACGTGGAATATGATTGCCGCATCGTTTGGCCCGTCGCTGTTTATCGGTCTGCTCTCGAGTTCTGCTGCGACCGCCGGCGCCGCTGGCGCTGCGACAGACGTTGCCCAGGCGATTGGATTTGCAGCTGCCGTGCGTGTAGCGGCTGTAATTGCCGTGGTCGGGTTCGTGGCGTCGCTGGTGTACGCTCGTCGCGAGTCACACATGTCGCATTAATGTGTGCACATAGATTCTGCAGCTAGATTGGATGGCGACACCATAAACTAATGGACGTTTTGCCGAGAGGCATGAATGTTTAAAGCGCAAAGAGTGCGCGACGGGCCCCGCGAATGGGGCGATGATGCCCGAGAGGGCCAAGAAGGAGTCTCATGTCCGAGAACGAAGAGATCATGAACGAGACCGAGAACGAGACCATGGCTGCCGAGGTCGAGGCAGTCGAGACCGTGGAGACCGAAGCTGCCGAGGTTGAGGCTGCTGACGAGGTTTCCGCCGAGGAGGAGGCCGAGGTTGTCGAGGCCACCGTTGATTACGATGACGAAGAGCTGATGGACAAGATGCAGAAGGCCGCCCGCCTGCTGCGTAGCCGTCGCTTTGCTATTTCCAAGGAGGAGGAGGCCAAGGCCGAGCGCATGGCGAACATCGAGCGCGCCATCAAGCTTCTTGACCTCAAGCCCAAGATGGAGCAGAAGGAAATGTCCGAC
>DBFOIV010000068.1:0-4096 GCA_048489175.1 Collinsella sp.
TGACGAGCAAATGCGTATCATCACCTCGGGCGCCGCGCAGATCGTTCCCGAGGCCGACCTTCGCAAGAAGCTTGAGAAGGGCGAGCCCCTCAACATCAAGCTCGGCGTCGACCCCACCAGCCCCGACCTGCACCTGGGCCATGCCGTGCCGCTGCGCAAGATGCGCCAGTTCCAGGACCTGGGCCACAACGTCACCCTTATCATCGGCAACGGCACCGCGCTGATCGGCGATCCCTCGGGCAAGAACTCCACGCGTCCGCAGCTTTCGCAGGAGCAGATCGAGGCCAATGCCGAGACCTACGTGAGCCAGGCTATGAAGATCCTGGATCCCGAGAAGACCACCATCGTGCACAACGGTGACTGGATCCTTTCGATGGACCTGGCCGGTCTGCTGCAGGTATGCTCCAAGTTCACCGTCGCCCGCATTCTTGAGCGCGACGACTTTACTAAGCGCTACCAGTCTCAGACGCCGATCGCCCTGCACGAGTTCCTGTACCCCGTGATGCAGGCCTTCGACTCCGTTCAGATCGAGGCCGACGTGGAGATGGGCGGCACCGACCAGCTCTTCAACCTGCTCGCTGGTCGCGAGCTCATGGAGAAGATGGGCATGGAGCCGCAGATCGCGCTCACCATGCCGCTGCTCGAGGGCACCGACGGCGTGCGCAAGATGTCCAAGTCCTATGGCAACTACATCGGCCTGACCGATGCTCCCAAGGATATGTTTGGCAAGACCATGTCCATCCCCGACGAGATGATCGGCAAGTACTATCGTCTGGCCAGCTCGCTCACCCCGGCCGAGGTCGACAAGATCGACGCCGCCCTGGCCGACGGCTCTGCCGATCCCTATGAGCTCAAGCGCGCTCTGGGTCGCGACCTGTGCGACACCTACAACGGCGCCGGTGCCGGCGACGAGGCTCAGGCCGAGTTCGACCGCGTGTTCAAGGAGGGCCAGCTTGCCGACTTCCCCGAGAAGCACGTTGAGCTGACCGTCAACGACGAAGGCCAGATCTACCTCGCAGGCCTGCTCAAGGACCTGGGTCTTTCGGCGAGCGCCGGCCAGGCTCGTCGCGACATTGACGGCGGCGGCGTCAAGATCAACGGCAAGGCCGTGGCTCCCAAGAGCTATAACATCGATCCCAGCGCCCTTAAGCTGGGCGACACCCTTTCTGTGGGCAAGCGCAAGGGCTTCAAGTTGATTTAGTTCCGCCGTTCTACCGAACGGCGGACCGGCCGACGCTGCGCGGGCCGCATTTGGACAATCTGACGTTCAACTTCAAGGGCGCGACCAGAAGGTCAGCGCCCTTTCGTTTCACGTCACCTTGTCTCAAATGCGACCCGCTCGCTGGCGATGCCAAAACATCGGCGTTTTTATTGTCGGGACGGCAGTTAGTAGTCGTCGAGTAGTCATTGGTGCTCAGCGGCAGTCCCCATTGCGCTGAGCGGCGTGTGCCGTTAAGCGGAGAGGCGCATTGTTGACCCATCGTTTGGGCATACAATGGCTATTGGCTTGCTGCGGTGAAGGCTCGTCCGCTCCGCAGCTGTTTTCTACGGTTAAAGGAGTATGTATGTCCGTTGAGGTCATGAGGTCTGTGATCGATGCTGCCGAGGGGCGCGTGCCCGTCGACACGCTGTTTACCAATGCGCAGATCGTCGACGTGTATGGCCAGCGTGTGGCGCCCGGCAGCGTCGCCGTCAAGGACGGTGTGATCGTCGGCGTGCTCTACGATGGTCGTGACGATGCCGCTGGCACCTACGAGTCAACTGAGGTCATCGACTGCCAAGGGCGCTATCTCGCTCCCGGTTTTATTGACGGGCATCTGCATATCGAGTCTTCGAACATCCGTCCCGCCGAGTATGCGCGCATGACGGCGACGCGCGGTACCACCACCGCCATTGCCGACAGCCACGAGATTGCCAATGTTGCCGGTCTTGACGGCTTGCGCTTTATGATTGAGGACGGCCGCCGCGCACCCATCTCCATCAAGTACATGATGCCTTCGTGCGTGCCCGCGCTGCCCGACGAGCAGGCCGGTGCCGTTATTTCGGCTGCCGATATGCAGGCGTTTTTTGCCGAGCATCCGGGCGATGTCTTTGGTCTGGGCGAAATGATGAACCTGCCGGGCGTCTTTATGGCCGACCCCGAGACCTGTGCTCGCATCGATGCTGCCAACCAGACGCCGTCCAAGCAGGTTGACGGCCACGCGCCGCTCGTTGCCGGTAAGGACCTCAACGCCTATGCCGCAGCAGGTATTATCGCCGACCACGAGTCGACGATTCCCGAGGAGGCGCTCGACAAGCTGTCTCGCGGCATGTACGTGATGCTGCGCGAAGGCACGTGCAGCCATGACCTGGCCAACCTGTCTCCTATGCTGCTGGAGAATCCTGCCCGTGCCCGCCGCTGCTGCTTTGCGACCGACGACCGTGCTCCCTCCGATGCGCTTTCGACCGGTATGATTGACAATGCCTGCCGCGTGGCGATCGAGGCCGGTATTGACCCCGTGGTTGCCATCTCTATGGCGTCCCTGTCCACGGCCGAGGCGTTTGGCCTGGACCACGGTTGCCGCGACCCGCACGAACTGCGTGGCGCCATCGCCCCGGGCAAGCGCGCCGACCTGCTGGTGCTCGATGACCTGACCTTTGCCACGGCCCCGCATCGCGTGTATGCCGCCGGTGCGCTCGTGGCACAGGACGGCGCCTTTGTGGGCGAGGTTGCGCCCGAGACCGCTGAGGTCGCAGCGCTTGCCGATGAGCTGCGTGCTTCCGTTAAGCTGCCGAAGCTTTCGCTTGACGTGTTCGATTATGCCTTTAAGCCGGGCGAGGCGGTTATTGATGTGATCCCTGGCATGGCTATCACGGGCATGGTTCGTCCCGAGACTGACGAGGACTTGCGTCGCATTATGCTTATCGAGCGCCATGGCCGCGGCGTGTCGCTGCAGGCCGAGGGCGTCGACGGCGACGGTCCCGCCGGCATGGGGCTCGTCGGCAAGCATATCGGTCGCGGCTGGGTGCGCGGCTTCACCATCACGGGTGGTGCCATTGCCTCCACGATCGGCCACGACTCGCACAACGTGTGCGTGGTGGGCGACAATGCGGCGGATATGATGGCTGCCGTTGAGGCCGTGGGCCAGGGCGGCCACGTGCTGGTGCGCAACGGCGAGGTCGTGGCGCGCATTCCGCTGGCGCTCGGTGGCCTTATGAGCGAGGGCACGGCCGAGGATGTTGCCGCGCAGCACGACGACTTTATGGTCAAGGCGCGCGCCATGGGTATTGAGCCGCCGCTCGACCCCATCATGGGCATCATCTTCCTGCCCCTGCCGGTCATCCCGACGCTCCGCATCCGCCCCGAGGGCATGTTCGACGTCACAACCTTCACCTACGCCGACTAGTCATCGGGGACGTTCTTAAACGACTAGTCATCGGGGACACTCTTTGGCGGGCTGCCTGACGCCGCGACCGTAGGACCTCTGGCATGTGTGAGCTATTTGCCAGGTCCTTGTAACGTTTACGCCCGCGGAGTCTTATTTGAGCTCCCTTTGGGTACGTTGGAATCGGATACGCGTCTGATTCCAACAAGCCCGAAGGGAGCTTTTCTATGTTTAAACTGATTGCATCCGATATGGACGGCACACTGCTTGACGAAAACGGCCAGGTGCCTCCCGAGACCTATGAACTGATTCTGGCGCTACACGAGCATGGCGTGCATTTCGCCGCATCGTCAGGTCGTCGCTACGATCGCCTGTGCGAGTTCTTTGCGCCCGTTCGCGACAAGATGGACTTTGTCGCCGCTAACGGCGCCCAAGTCTACGCCGACGGTAAGATGGTAGACCGTGAGGTGTATTCCCACCTGGCGATTCGAAGGCTCGCCCAAGCCGTCAGGACGTTTCCCAATCTGCATCTTGCGCTCTTTGACCGAACCAAGTCCTTCCTGCTCGATGACGAGTGCAAGTTCGTGCGTGAGGTCGATAAGGACCTTCCCAATGCCGAGCGCATTTGGGAGCTGCCCGATCCCAGCGTAAATATCATCAAAGCGAGTATCTTTTGCGACGACAGTGCGGTTATGGACAGTGCGTACGTGCTACAGCGCGAACTCGGTCAG
>DBFOIV010000069.1:0-8344 GCA_048489175.1 Collinsella sp.
AGCAACGGTGATGTTGCGGCTGAGCTTGGAGAAGAGGGCGGAACGCTTGGCGTCCTGCGCGCCCTTACGATGCTTGGTTGTGGCCCACTTAGAGTGTCCGGACATACGTGTCTCCTATCGGTTTCGACCTAAAGCCCAGCGCGAATGCTCGGGCAATATAAACAAACGTCGTTATGATATACCTACCGGCCTGCAAGATAAACCCCAAAATGAAGGCGTCGTGATGATGCAGCCCCTTGGCACAAAGCAGCCTGACCCCAATGCGCCAATCTTTGGTTAGGTCCACAGGCGGTCGCTGCGGGTGATCGTGGCGCCGATGGCGAAAGGCATGCATGCAATGACCGGGTACAGATAGCGCATGTAGGTCGACCCGTTACATGGACCAATCAGGCACACAGCGAGCACACCCAGTAGCGGTATCCAGATGGCCAGCGCGCGCCACGAATGGCGGCGCAACAGGTAGACCACCACGATGATCATGATCCACACGTAGGTGGCCGAGCTCATGGTGAGCGAGATAAACGGAATGCGCTGCACCGCCACGCGGTACAGGTTAATCAGGTGGTCGCACCAGCGCACGGCTTTGCTGTCGACCGGATGGAAGTCAAAGTACTTGAGGTTATCGGGCTTCGCCATGATCTCGGCACTGCGCGCCGTGCTGTAGACCCACGCATCGCGAGCGCTCGGATAGAAGTACCCGTAGTAGTTATTGACGAGCGCCGAGATATAGCACTCGGGGTCCTTTTTGAACATCTGGGCCCACACCTTAAAATAGGCCTTGATGTCCTCCTGCGAGGCGTACTCATTGAAGCAGTTTTTGACGGCATCCGATTTGTCGGGGTTGTAGCGACGACCCAGGTTCTCGTACTTAAGCACGCGATCAATCACAGCGTGCTCCTCATCGGTCACCAAGCCGTCGCAGGGAGCTTCCTCAATCGTGCCATCGTCTTTGACCTTGGGGTTAACGCCCGAATTAAGGCCGTCGTGCTTTTGGACGAAGCGTGCCGTCTGCTGAAACGGAATCGAGAGGATCTCGCGCTTGGAGCCCGGCGTGATATCGTGCGCCGGCATAAAGACCTTGGTGAAATACATGTTGGAGACAAGGCAGAGCGCAAGCACTGCGAGCACGCCGACCCAGCGGAAGCGTGGCGTGGCGTACGAGGGCGTGACGCCAGACTGTTTGGCCACGCGACGGGCCACATGCGCGTCCCAAGCGCAAAACGCCGCCGCAATCACGCAGGCCGCCAACGGAAAGACCAGGCCGCCATTGCGCAAAAACGTGGAACCCATGGCACCCAGCACGAGCAACAGCCAGTCGTGGCGTGCAAAGAGCACAGGCGCCTGTTCGCCCGCGCGTTTGGCATTGGCATCGCGACGGGGCAGGCCACATGCCACGAGCTTGACGGTCTGAACGAGCAGCACCAAAAACGCATCGGCAAACAGCACATCTTTGGTCAGCAGCGCCGCATAGTTGGAGAACATCGGCATAAACGCAAAGAACAGCAAGGTGACGCCACGGACCGGCAGGCTCACGCCCAGCTTGCGCAGCGACGATATGGAATAGGCCATGCAGGCGGCCGTGATGACAAATTGGGCACAGGTGTAGATGGCAAGGCCCGCATTGGCGCTATTGAACAGCGAAAGCCCCAGTTGCACGCACGAGCCGATGATGGCCGTGTGCACCACCGGATGATGGCCGTTGAGCAGCACGTTGGGGTTAAGCAGGCGCAGGTAATCGCTCGTGCCGTTGGGGTAGTTGAACCATTGGCGGATCTGCGCGCCCGTATCTCCCATAAAGAGGCCGGGCAGCGAGGCGATAAGCGTGGGCGCCCAGGCAATCATGAGCACAAGAAACGGCCCGACAAAGGGATGGACCGAGAGCACGGCGTGGGCAACACGCCACACGCGGCCAAAGTGGGTCTCCGAAAACGGAATGCGGCGGGAGCTCAACCAATCCAAAAACTCAAAAGCCAGATAGAAGGCCACAATCGCCAGAAGCATCCAGCCCGCGCCGCCAATCCAGGCGCAGATAACGCGTGCCTTGTCGCCCAGCACAATCTCTGCCGAATCGGTAAGGTCGTAGCTACGGCCGAACACCATGCAAACGGCAAAGAACAGCGATGGCAGCACGACCGACGGGCGCCAAGCGTCACCGCGGCCAAAGAATACGTAGCGAAACGGCAGCGTAAGCAGGCAGGCAAGCGCAAGCAGCATGACCGCGTCGGTATGGCCGGCAAACGAGAGGAGCACCTCGTAGCACACGTACAGCATGCCCGAGGCTTTGGGGTCAATTGCCAAGACTGCGTTGCTCGACACCGGGGCGGGATCGATGGAAAACGCCGTGGTCGCCAACAGCGCGAGCAAAAATGCGATGAGCGTCTGCTTGGCGGGATAGCGCTTAAACCAAACGATGCGGGCGGCGTCGCGCGCAGCCGTTGCGGAGAGGTCGGAATCCTTCACAGTCCGAATAGCCTTTCTAGAAACCTGCCAAAAAGGGACAGGTTTATTTTGGCAGGTTTTATCTGGGGAAACGTTACGGTTCTGTCATCGTTGCCCGGCAAAACCACCACAAAGGTGCCTGTCCCCCTTGTGGTGACATGTGGTGGCTAGGCGTCGAGGTAGATGCGCTGGGGGCGATTGCGGTGTCGGGCGAAGATGATGAGCGCCAGTCCTGCGATTACGAGCGGCAGGCTCAGCAGCTGACCCATGGTGATGACGCCGCCCAGCAGATAGCCCAGCTGGGCATCGGGCACGCGCACAAACTCAATGAGGAAGCGGACGATGCCGTAACCCATCACAAACACGCCCATAAACGTGCCCTGGGGCAGCAGCGGTTTTTTGCGGCTGAGCACCTGCAAGATGCAAAAGAGCACAATGCCCTCTAGGAATGCCTCGTAGAGCTGGGAGGGATGGCGCGGCATATCGCCCGCGGCGCCGCCGAAGACCACGCCCCAGGGCAGATCGGTCGGCTTGCCCCACAGCTCTCCGTTGACAAAGTTGGCGCAGCGCCCCAGGCACAGGGCCAGCGGAGCACCGATAACGGCAAGGTCGGCGATAGTCCAGGCATCGAGCTTGTACATACGGCACACGAGCGCGCCACCGATGATGCCGCCCACCAGGCCGCCATGAAAGCTCATGCCGCCCTCGTTGGTGGCAAAGATCTCGAGCGGATGCGCCCAGTAGTAGCCGTCGCCGTAGAAAATGACGTAGAACAGGCGGGCGCCAATGATAAGGCCAAAGACTACACCGACCACGACGCTCGTCAGGTCGTCGACCGTAATGTCGAAACCCCAGCGACGCTGCGTGCGGTACATGACGACCGCCGTGAGCAGGGCGCCGACCACATAGGCCAAGCCGTACCAGTAGATAGTGATGGGCCCCGCCGAAATGGCGACGGGATCAAGCATATGGTAGAAGTCGTTGAGCATGTCGACCCTCCTACTCCCTACATACAAATGCGGCCGCGGGCCTTGCGCTCGCAGCCGCATATTTGGGCGTAACGTCTATGCGGAGTATGCCGTCCGCAGCTTTCGCATCTTAGAAGGGCGCGTACTCGTCGTACAGGTCCCCGGTCTCGCCGGAGGCATTGACCTGCTCGACACGGGTAACGCCGGGTACGTGCTCCTTGAGGATACGCTCGATACCCATGGACAGGGTCAGTGCGCTCATAGGGCAGCCGGCGCAGGCACCCTGAAGCTCAAGCTGGACGACGCCCTCGTCGTCGACGCCCACATACTCCATATCGCCGCCGTCAGCCTGCAGGTTGGGGCGGATCTCCTCAAGAACCTTCTTAAGCAGCTCTTCGTTAACAGCCACAGGGGCTCCTTTCTCACAATAACGCGGGCGCGCCCGCGGACAGAGCTATGTTACTACAGCCGTGTACCCGCTCACGAGCCGTCCATGCGCGCAGACACGACTTTCACGAGCAGTCAATTTGGGGCGGGCTATTTAGCTGCTTTTGCCGGCGGCCGGCGCTAGCACACGCTGCCGCTACTGCTGAGTTTGTTCCCCGGTGCCGATGTGGACATCGACGATAACCTGGCGGTAGCTAATGCCGCAGGAGTCGAGAATGCGACGGCTGATGCGGCCGTCGTCGGTGTCGGCGTACTTATTGTCCAGGTAGACAACCTCGCCCACACCTACCTGCGCCAGGATCTTGGCGCAGTCATGACACGGGAACAGCGTGACGTAGACCGTGGAACCCTCAAGGTCTTTGAGCGAGCCGCGGTAGTTGAGCACGGCGTTGGCCTCGGCATGGACTACGTAGTTGTGCTTGTCCTGTAGCGGGTCATCGCTCGTGCCCCACGGGAAAAAGTCGTCGTTGAGTGCCGAGGGCGTACCGTTGTAGCCCACCGAAAGGATGCGGTGGTTGGTGCTGGCGATGCACGCGCCCACCTGCGTGTTGGGGTCCTTACTGCGGCGCTGCGCGGCGATGGCCACGCTCATAAAGAACTCGTCCCAGCTAATAACGTCGCGGCGCTTGCCCGACGTGGTTTGATGAAGATCGTCCGACATGGCAGACACCTCCGTAATCGCAATAGTTTGACCCATTGTAGCAGGTGGAAGGTGGAGACGTTTTTGTCCCACCGCCCCCATCGCTACGCGCGACGGGGCTTTTGATTGATGTGGTAGAGCTCGGCGAGGCCCCGCAGCGTCAGCGCATCGTCGACCATCAGGCTATGGCCGACAAGGGCCGCAAGCGCCTCGGCATCGTCGCCGGTAATGACGATGGGCACATCGCCCTCCCCCGCCGCCTTGGTCGCGCGCATCTCGGCAAGCACCATGTCGAGCATGCCGTCGATGCGGGCCACCTCGCCCAAGACCACGCCCGAGCGCATGGCCTCGCGCGTGTTGCGACCGATCACATGCGTGGGTGCCGAGGGCTCGACCTGCGGCAGGCGCGCCGCAGCGGCCGAAAGCGAGCGGGCGCCAAGTGCCAGACCCGGCGCGATGACGCCGCCGACAAAGGTTCCGCGCGCATCGATGACCTCGATATTGGTCGTCGTGCCTAGGTCGATCACGATGCACGGAGAGCCGTAGACGGCACGGGCCGCCACGGCGTCGGCGATGCGGTCGGGACCGATCTCTACTGGATCGTCGTAGTGCACGGGCATACCGGTCTTAAGGCCCGGCCCCACGGTGAGCACGCGCCCCGTGCAAGTGCGGGAAAGCGCCGCCTTCCACGGGCGCTCGAGCGCCGGCACTACGCAGCTCAGCACTGCGGCTGCGGGAACGAGCACGCTCGGCATGCCCGCATCGGCTGACAGCGCGCCCATGACCTGCGTGAGCCTCATGCGCGCCTCGTCGGCTGTGATGCTCGACGGCGTCGTGATCTCGCACGTCGCAAGCGGACATTCCTGCGCCGCGGCCGAATCCTCGGCAAACAGGCCAAAGCGTATGAACGTGTTGCCCACGTCGACCGTCAATATGTATGCGCACCCATTAAGCATCGTCGGCGCTCCTTTCGTCTGCCCAGCAGTATATCCCGATGGCTATCCCGGAACGGAGTAGCTAAAAGCCCCGTCCCAAATTAGCTGGTTTTGGCAGGGCGCGAAGCGAGCGGCACCGCTATACTGGTGCGCGGTCGTGCGCGAGCTCACGCGGCGGCCCTTGGTAACCCGACTTCCCGCGCCGTATCCGTAGCGGCGCTTGCGGGGGAAGCGGATATACGCAAAGGAGTTCTATATGAGCAATCCCTCGAACCGCACCTCGATGCGCGGTCAACTCACGCTGCGCGGCGTCGTCATTGGCGTCCTTGGCTGCGTGATCATCACGGCAAGCTCGGCCTATACCGCCCTCAAGATGGGCGCCCTCCCCTGGCCGATCATTTTCGCTGCCGTCATTTCGCTGTTCTTCCTGAAGCTCATGGGCAACGCCAGCCTCAACGAGGCCAACGTCACCCACACCATCATGTCTGCGGGCGCCATGGTCGCCGGCGGCCTGGCGTTTACCATCCCGGGTGCCTGGATGCTAGGCTATGCCGACCAGATCAGCTGGCTCGACATGTTTATCGTGGCGCTCGCCGGCACCATCTTGGGCCTTCTGGCGACAGCGCTCATCCACCGTCACTTTATCGTGGACGCCGCGCTGGAGTTCCCCACCGGCAACGCCGCAGCTCAGACCCTGCGCGCCACCGAGGCCGGCGGCAAGACCGGCAAGCAGCTCTTTGGCTCCATGGCCATCGCAGGCATCTACAGCGTGCTGCGCGACGCCCTGGGCGTGGTGCCCAGTATGCTGTGCACGCTCAATATCCCCGGTGTGACCTTTGCCATCTACAACTCGCCCATGTTGCTGTCCATCGGCTTTTTGGTGGGCTTCGCCCCCGTCGCGTTCTGGTTTGCCGGCGCGCTTCTGGGCAACTTTGGCATCATCGTTGGCGGCACCGCTGCCGGCCTGTTCGATATTGTGACCGCGCAGGGTATCGTCAAGTCCCTCGGTATGGGTCTTATGATGGGCTTTGGCGTCGCCGTCGTCCTTAAGGACATCCTGCCGCAGGTCGCCGGCATCGTCCGTGGCCTCGCCGCCGACAGCTCCACCGACACCGACGAGCAGTCGCTCATCTCGGGCTCCCTTAAGCTCGACGCCGGCATCATCGGCCTGGGCACCGCAGCCATCGCCGTGATCGTTGCCATCGCGCTCGACCTTGGTCCCGTCCCGGCCGTCATCGTCACGCTATTCACCTTTGTCACCACCATCATGAGCGCACAGAGCTGCGGCCAGACGGGTATCGACCCCATGGAGATCTTTGGCCTCATCGTCATGCTCATCGTGGCAGCCTTCGCGCAGCTCGCGCAGGTCAAGCTGTTCTTTATCGCCGGCATCGTGGCCGTGGCGTGCGGCCTTGCGGGCGACGTCATGAACGACTTTAAGGCCGGAGCCGTACTGGGCACCAACCCGCGTGCACAGTGGGTCGGCCAGGCCATTGGCGGCATCGTGGGCGCCCTGGTCGCTGCCGCCGTCATGGTCGCGCTCGTCACCGCCTATGGTCCGGACGCCTTCGGCCCCGACAAGAGCTTTGTGGCCGCGCAGGCAAGCGTGGTCGCCACCATGGTCTCGGGCATCCCGAGCGTGCCGTGGTTTGCGGGCGGCTTTATCGCCGGCATCGTCATGTACTGGCTCGGCATTCCGGCCATGATGATCGGTCTGGGCGTGTACCTGCCGTTCTACATGTCGCTCACGGCCTTCTTGGGCTCCTGCGTCAAGCTCGCCTACGACAAGTGGGCCGCACACCGCGACGCCGAGGCAGGCCTTTCGGACGAGGAGAAGGCTGCCAAGGATGCCGCCTTCCAGGAGCAGGGCCTGGTCGTTGCCAGCGGCCTGCTGGGCGGCGAGTCCATCGTCGGCGTTATTCTGGCGTTTGTCTCCGTGGGATTGAGTCTGCTGGGGTAGGCCGACCAACAACGCACCAGCGCAGAGCGCGGGGTCGGAATCAAACCGGCCCCGCGCTTTTTTGTCTATTCGACTCTTATGATCCTCACGGCGTTTTTAGTCAAGCCGATTAGCCTGACTTCCAGGTCAACAAACCTTTTCTGACACCTTGCTCAGCGCGGTGTAGAGTAAAGACGACGGGCGGGATACGCGGCACGTGCCAGAACGAGGTGGACATGGAACTCGATAAACAACAGCTCAAGCGACTGCGCGAGCGCCATCATCGGCGCCATGGCATCCGCCCCGCCCACAGCGAGGCCATGGAGAACGCAAGCCGCTTTCTAAAGCGGGCATTCAACATTCGCGAGGGACGCGCGCCCTATCACGTGATTCGCAAGCGCTTTGTAAACGGGGCGCGCCTGACTGGCTCACACTTATGCATCTTGATCATTGCCATGTTGATCGCGAGCATCGGCCTCGATATCGACTCGGATATCGCCATTGTAGGCGCCATGCTCATCTGCCCGCTCATGGGCTCGGTCCTTGCCATGGCATACGGCATCGCCACGCTCGACCGCGAGATTGCCCTTGAGGCCGTCGCGAGCTTGGCTCTGCAGATGGCCTTTTGCCTGGTCACATCCACGTTGTACTTTAAGCTCTCGCCCCTTGGCACCACCACGGCCGCCATCATCGACAATTCGACACCGACTGTGTGGGACCTTGCCGTCGCGCTCGCGGGCGGCTTTGCGGGTGGCCTGGGCAACTCGCGCGACCAGGAACCCGCCACGCTCATCGCCGGGGTGGCTGTGGCGACCGCGCTCATGCCGCCCCTGTGCGCGGCGGGCTATGGCATCGCCATCGCAAGCGGGTCACTGTTTCTCTCGGCGCTTTACGAGTTTGGCATCAACGTGGTCTTTATCGCACTCGCGGCCGAAGCCGTTCTGCTTCTTTTGCGCGTGCCGCTCAAGCGCGACCT
>DBFOIV010000070.1:0-5214 GCA_048489175.1 Collinsella sp.
GATAAAGCCCAGGCCAATGCCGGCAGAGATGGAGTAGGTGAAGGGCACGCCGGCGACAATCATGAACGCCGGGAAACCCTGCGACACGTCGGACCAGTCGATCTCGGAGGCCTCGCTCATCATGAGGTAGCCGACGTAGACCAGAGCACCGCAGGTGGCGGCGCTGGAAACGATGGTGACGATGGGGGAGAAGAACGCGGCGAGAATGAACAGCACACCGGTGGTGACGGAGGTGAGGCCCGTGCGGCCACCGTCGGCAGCGCCAGAGGTGGACTCGACGAAGGTGGTGATGGAGGAGACGCCCATGAAACCGCCCACAGCGGCGGCGGCGGAGTCGACGATCAGAATCTCCTTGATATTCTCGACGTTGCCGTCGTCGGTGAGGAACTCGCCCTGCTTGGCCACGGCCATCGCGGTGCCCATGGTGTCGAAGAAGTCACTCATGAGCAGCGAGAACGAGATGACGAGGAGCGCGGGGTCGGTAAGGACCTTGACGATGGCAGGCACGCCGCCGGCGTCGGCGATGGGGCCACCGATGCTCGAGAAGTCGAGCGGGGCGATGATACCGGTCGGAGCCTGGGTCACACCTAGGGGGATACCGGCGATAACGGCGACGATGATGCCGATGAGCAGCGAGCCCGGCACGTTGCGGGAAGCAAGGGCAACCGTCACGACGATGGAGATGATGCCGACGATGAAGGTGGGGGAGGTGATGTCGCCCAGACCGACGAGTGTACCGGCGCCAGCGGTGATAATGCCGGCATCGCACAGGCCGATCATGGCGATGAACAGGCCCAGACCCACCGAGATGGCGTGACGCAGGACAACCGGGATGGCGTCCATGATGGCCTCGCGCAGGCCACAAAGCACGAGCAGCAAGATGACAACGCCCTCAAGGAAGATGACGCTCATGGCCACGTGCCAGTCACCGCCGCAGACGGTGGTGGTGATTCCGGCGATCATCGCGTTGACGCCTAAGCCCGACGCGCAGGCGAGCGGGCGGTTGGCGAAGATGCCCATGCAGATGGTCATGATGCCGGCGCCCAGGCAGGTGGCGCAGGCGAGCGCTCCCGCATCGATGCCGGCGCCCGAGAGCACCGCGGGGTTGACGGCGATGATGTAAGCCATCGCCAGGAATGTTGTCAGTCCAGCGCGGAGTTCGGTCCCGATTGTGGACTTGCGCTCGCTGACGTGAAATAGTTCGTCCATGCATACCCTTTCCTTGTTCGGCCCCGAGTTTAGGCCGATTGACACGAACTCACCCACTATAGCCCCTTTACGACGCTGTTGTTCCTCGCATGTTGATGTTCGGCGCTTTGTAGCAGACGGACGGTATTTTTCGCATGAAAATGTGTGGGTACCGTATACTTAAGCAGTTACAACGACCCCTATGGAGGAACGTATGATTAAAGAGCTCTGCCACGACGAGGCTATTCTGTCCCAGCGTTGCGAGGTCGCGACCGTCGAGGACGAGTCGGTGGCACAGGACCTGATCGATACCATCAAGTCGCTCGACGATGCCGGCTGCCTTGCCGCCAACCAGATCGGCGTCACCAAGAAGGTCTGCGTCTATCTGGACGACGCCGGCGAGCCCCATGTGCTCTACAACCCCCGTCTGGTGTTTGGCCTGGGTGCCAGCAAGATGGAGGAGAGCTGCCTGACGCACGAGGAGGTCACCAAGTCCACGCGCTACATCAAGTGCAAGGTTGCCTTTGACCAGATCGTCGACGGCAAGATGAAGGAGTGTCGCCGCGACTACGCGGGCTTTGAGGCGCAAATGATCCAGCATATGATCGATCACTGTCTTGGAAAGTTGGTCTAAGGGGACCAAAGCACCGCACCTTGCCGCTCAATCGTCGCTCGCGTACCTTAAGTACGCTTCGCTCCTCTTTCGTGGCAATCTGCGGCACTTTGACCCCTTAGACGACCTGCGGGGTTAACTTGGTTGAGTTTATCCTGCTTGAATAGCCCGGGCATGACATTGTTGTCATGTCCGGGCTTTTGTGTTTAGCGCCTTTTTGTTTGGAGACAATGAAATTAGCAAGAACGTAAAGCTAGGAGGCGCTATGTGTACGAGTATTCGATTTACCGATAATTCTGGCCACATGTATTTGGGCCGCAACCTCGACTGGAGCTTTGACTACGGCCAACAGGTTCGCGTGATGCCGCGCGGGTTTCACATTCCGTATTCGTTTATCGACGATGCGTCGGCGGCACACGCGGTGATCGGTATGTGCATCGATTACAAGAACTATCCCATGTTTTTCGATTGCGGTAACGATGCGGGTCTGGCTGTGGCGGGGCTCAACTTTCCCGGCTATGCCGAGTATGCCGAGGGCCCTGTCGACGGCAAGACCAATATCGCGGCCTATGAGTTTCCCCTGTGGGTGGCAGCGACGTTCTCGACGGTCGATGAGGTCGAGGCCGCGCTGCGCGACACGGTGATTGTCGCCAAATCTGCCGGAGAGGGGCTGGGCGTGTCGCTGCTCCATTGGATTATCGGCGACAGCCAGCGCAGCATCGTGGTCGAGATGATGGCTGACGGCCTGCATGTATACGACGATCCGGTCGACACCCTTGCCAATCAGCCCACCTTCCCGTGGCACATGGAAAACCTCCGCACCTATATCACCGCTACAAGCGATTTTCCGCAGACGGCGACATGGCGTGGCGCCGAGCTCAAGCCCTATGGAGCCGGTGCCGGCATGCGCGGCATTCCGGGCGATTGCTATTCGCCGAGCCGTTTTGTAAAGGCGGCGTACCTCAATGCCAATTACCCGCAAAAGGAGAGCGAGACCGAAAACGTCGTCCGCATGTTCCGCTCGCTCGAGGGCGTGGTGATGATCGAGGGAGCGTCCAGGATGGGCGATGGCAAGTTCGAGAAGACTATCTACACCGGATGCTTTAGCGCGCGCACGGGCAATTATTACTACGCGATGTATGGGGATCCGTCGATTCGCTACGTGAGCCTGATGGATGCCGAGGGCGCGAGCCCCGATAGGCTCGTGGTTCCCGAGCCGCGCCGTTCGTAGCCGATGGCTTTACCGCAATGCAAAGCGGCCCTGCATCTCCCGTGAGGTGCAGGGCCGCTGTCGTTGATTTATGGCGCCGCTAGAAGTTGGCGTCGTTGAGTTGTTCGTTCTCGAGGCCGTCGAGCTGTTGCTGTTCGGGCGTATCGGCGACACTCTCGAGCAGCTCGGTGGGATCGACGTTCATGCTCTTGCCGGCCTCGTTGCCGTTGACCAAGTCGTCCGAGAAGATGTCGACTTCCATTTCCTCGGCCTCTTCGATCTGGATCTCGAGCGGCACCTGGGTGCGCACGAGTTTGACGGCCGGGCGCATGCGGGCAAAGAGCGGTACGTACTCGATGATGATGGCCGAGTTCTCGAGACCATACCAACGTGCCGGGCTTCCGCAGGCGCGGCGGACGGCATACTTGATGGCCATGACGCGATGGTCGTTGCGGTTGATGTCCGTTTCGGGGGCAAGCATCTTGCGCAGCATGCAAAAACGGAAGTCGCCCACGTTGCCGCGCGTCTCGTAGATGGAGTAGGTGTGGTGCTGCGGCGGCAACTCACCCGAGGCCATCAGGTCGCCAACGATCTGGCGCAGGTAGGCGTTGATGCGCTGATTGACCTTAAAGCCCAGGTCCAAGCGCACGCGGAACAGGAAGTCTGTGCCAAAGGTCTCAACGGAATACTCGTGCGTATAGGGCTCGTCGGTAACGTGTACGTTGATGAACCAATATGCCTTGGCGCGCTTGGGGTGCTTGTCCAGGATGGAATAGAGCACGTCGCGGTCGAGCGTGAGCGGGTCGGGGCTGTTGGTGAGGAACACCAGATTGTCGGCGAGCACGGGGTAGGTCTCGTCATTGCGCAGGCGGTTGAGCTGGTCGATGTACTTGGAGACGGGCAGCAGAATCGTCTGCGTGCGCTCGATGGCGGTGCCGCGACGCCACACATACATAAGGCCGAACAGCAGTGCGGCCAGGAAGATCATGACGTAGCCGCCGTCAAAGAACATGGTGAGGCACGAGGCGAAGAAGCACAGCTCAATGGCACCAAAGAGCAGGGCGAAGACGCAGGCGCCCAGCCTGTGCTTGAGGACGCCGGCGATGTAGCTCGTCAAAAGCGTCGTGGTCATGAGCATGGTCACGGTAATGGCGAGGCCGTAGGCGCTCTCCATGCGCTCGGAGTTTTGGAACAGCAGCACGATGAAGACGCAGCCGACCCACATGATGTTGTTGACGAGCGGAATATAGAGCTGGCCCTTGGTGTCGCTGGGGTAGTGGATGCGCAGATGCGGCATGAGGTTGAGACGCGTGGCCTCGGATACCAGCGAGAACGAGCCGGTGATGAGCGCCTGCGAGGCGATGATGGCCGCTACGGCCGAAAGCACGATGGCAAAGGGGCGCAGGGACTCGGGGAGCATCATATAGAACGGGTTGACGATATTCATCGCGAGCATCTGGGGGTTGGAGTTATTGGCGAGCAGCCAAGCTCCCTGACCCAGATAGTTGAGGATGAGGGCCGCCTTAACAAACGGCCAGGATGCGTAAATGTTAGCTTTGCCCACGTGACCCATGTCCGAATAGAGCGCCTCGGCGCCAGTCGTCGACAGGAAGACGAAGCCGAGCACCATGATGCCCGAGTGGTTGATGGGCGAGAACAGGAACATGATGCCGCGGATGGGGTTGAGCGCGCGTAGGATGGACAGGTTGCCGAGCATGTTGAACAGGCCGGCGCCCGCCAGGAACAGGAACCATAGCGTCATAAGCGGGCCGAACAGCTTGCCGATTGACGAGGTGCCGGCGCGCTGCATGGCAAACAGACCACAGATAATGATGATGGTAATAATGATGACGTTAGTTTGCCCGTCACCCAACAGCGCGTGGCCCCACTCGATGGTGCGCAGACCCTCGATGGCCGTGGTAACCGTGACGGCGGGGGTGAGGATGCCGTCGGCGAGCAGCGCCGCACCGCCGATCATGGCGGGGAGAATCAGCCACGGTGCCACCTTGCGTACCAGGCTAAACAGGGCGAAGATGCCGCCTTCGTTGTGGTTGTCGGCCTTCATGGCGATTACCACGTACTTGACCGTGGTCACGAGCGTCATGGTCCAGATGACGAGCGAAAGCGCGCCCAGGATCATGTCCTCGCTGACGGTACCGATGCCGCCGTTGTTGGCGACGATTGATTTCATGGTGTACATGGG
>DBFOIV010000071.1:0-19066 GCA_048489175.1 Collinsella sp.
ATCGTCATCACCATGGCCGTGGTGAGTGTGTTCGTGGCGGGCGGCAACGCGTGGTTTGGCATCTCGGCCGGCTCGCTCGTCATGATCTTTACCTACACCTATAACCTCACCATGCGCCTGAACTACGTGAGTTCCATGATGCAGCGCATCAACCGCGCTTTGGGCGATGCGGCCGAGATGACGCGCGTGCTGGACGAGCCACGTTTGGTGGCAGACGACCCGGGCGCCCCTGAGCTCAAAGTGACCGAGGGCGCGATTGATTTTGAGCACCTGAGCTTTGCGTACCGTGACGCTGCGGTGGGCGAGAGCGTGTTCGACGACCTGACACTTCATGTGGCGGCGGGCCAGCGCGTGGGCCTGGTGGGCAAATCGGGCTCGGGTAAGACGACGCTCACCAAGCTGCTGCTGCGCCTGGACGATGTTCAGGGCGGCCGCGTGCTCGTGGACGGTCAGGATGTCTCGCGCTGCACGCAGCAGAGCCTGCGCCGTCAGGTTGCCTACGTGCCGCAGGAGGCGCTGCTGTTCCACCGCTCCATTCGCGAAAACATTGCCTACGGTCGTCCCAACGCCACCGACGAGCAGATCCGCGAGGCGGCTCGCTTGGCTAATGCGACCGAGTTTATCGACCGCCTGCCCCGTGGCTTTGACACCATGGTGGGCGAACGCGGCGTCAAGCTCTCGGGCGGCCAGCGGCAGCGCGTGGCTATCGCCCGCGCCATCCTAACCGACGCGCCGATTCTGGTGCTCGACGAGGCGACCTCTGCCCTCGACAGCGAGTCCGAGGCGCTGGTGCAGGAGGCGCTCGAAAACCTGATGCGTGGACGTACCTCCATTGTGGTGGCGCACCGCCTGTCCACCGTGGCGGCGCTCGACCGCATTGTGGTGCTGGCCGATGGCGAGATCGTCGAGGACGGCACGCATGCGCAGCTCGTCGAGGCGGGTGGCGAGTACGCGAGCCTGTGGAGCCGTCAGACCGGCGCATTCTTGGAGGCGTAAGCGACTCGGACGTGGGACAATTGTGCCCATAAGTTTATTGTGCCGTTGAGCCAAGGAGTCGTTATGCCACGCGAGACCAATGCCGCCAAACGCGAGCGCGCCGTTGAGGTGTGCGAGCGTCTCAACCGTCGCTATGGCCCGGTCGAGTGCTTTTTGGACCACGAGAATCCCTTCCGCCTACTGATCGCGGTGCTGCTCTCGGCGCAAACGACCGATGTGCAGGTCAACAAGGTGACGCCGCGGCTGTTTGCCCAGTGGCCTACGCCCGAGGCCATGGCCGGGGCGAGCGTGGCTGACGTGGCAGACACCATCAAGTCACTCGGCTTCTACAAGAGCAAAGCCAAGCATGCCGTCGAGGCCGCGCAGATGATCGTCGCCGACTATGGCGGCGAGGTGCCGGCCGACATGAAGGAACTCGTGAAGCTGCCGGGTGTGGGACGCAAGACGGCGAACATCGTGCTCAACGTGGGGTATGGCATCGTGGAGGGCATTGCGGTGGACACGCACGTCAACCGCATTGCGCACCGCCTGATGCTGAGTCCCAAGACGCATGCAAAGGAGCCGCTCAAGACCGAGCAGGATTTGCTCAAGATTTTGCCGCACGAGTATTGGGAGTCGGTCAACCATCAGTGGATCACCTTTGGTCGCGAGATCTGCGACGCCCGCAAACCCAAGTGTGACGAGTGTCCGCTGGCAGATTTGTGCCCCAGCGTGCGCGTAGCGGGGTAGGGCGGAACGCATCTTCGTCTGGCGTTTTTTGCGGGGCTGGGTTTGCCCTTGAGCCGGAGTCCTCTCCATGCGCTACCATGACAGACAATGTATTTGACGTACGACCCGCCGAGCTTGCCCCGGCGGGCTTTTGGCGTTGCGATGCCGGAGGAACAGCATGCTCATTCACCGTATAGCCGCGCAGCTCTACACTGCCGAGGCGCTGCAGACCGTCGAGGCCGGACTCGATGCCGGCGAGGACGTGACGCTGGCCGTGTCGCAGTCGGGTCGCACGCTTATGGCGGCCGCCCAGTTTGCGCGCCGTCCGCGCCCGACGGTCTACATTGTGAGCGGCGAGGATGCGGCCGATCGCGCCGCTCGTAGCCTTGCCGCCTACGTGGGCCTGGCGCATGTGTGTCGTTTCCCCGAGCGCAAGGATTATCCGTGGCGCGAGCAGGCGCCCGACGACGCCGTGGTAGCGCAGCGATGCGAGGCGCTGGGACGCATCGTGCGCGGGGACAACTGCATCATGGTTGCCTCGGCTCGCGCGTTGCTGCGCTGCGTGCCGCCGGTCGAGAGCCACTACTGGGAGTCCACTACTTTTGCGGTGGGCGAGGAGATTCCTTTTGATGAGGTGCCGCAGCGCCTGGTGGGCATGGGCTACACCAATGCCGGTGCCGCCGATGCGCCCGGTCTGTTCCGCGTGCACGGCGACACCGTCGAGGTGTTTCCCGCGCAGGAAAAGGCGCCCGTGCGCATTGAGTTCTTTGGCGACGAGATCGACCGCATCCGCCGCATGGTGAGTTCAACGGGCCAGACCATCGGCAACGAGGACAGCATCGAGATCTTCCCGTGCCGCGAGCTGGCGCTTACCGACGAGGCCGTTCACAACATGCATGTGGCGCTCTACCGCGCAAGCCAGAGCGATAGCAAGCTGGCGGCGCTGCTCGAGATGGTGGATGCGCGCATCGTCACGCCCGAGCTCGATCGCTTTTTGCCGGTGATGTACGGCCAGACCGTGAGCCCGCTGGCACACGTGAGCGGCAAGGCGCTCGTGGTCCTGTCCGAGCCGCGCTCGCTGTTCGACGACTGTCTGCGCGCCTACGAGGATATCGAGGCGCGTGCCGGCGAGGCAGGGATTGACCGACTGGATGGTCTGTATGTGCGCGCCCAACAGCTCGATTTTGGTGCCCAGCAGCGCCTGAACTATGTGAGCCTGATTCGTGCCGGCGGTGCGGTGACGGCCGAGCTCAAGATTGAGCAGCCGGCCATCGCAGGCTCGGACAACCGTTTTATGACGCGCATCCAGGAGGTCGTGGGCAAGCGCTATGCCTGCGTGTTTGCCATCCCCGACCGCGGTGCGCGCGAGTCGATGGAGCTCACCTTTGGCGACGAGGGCATTACCTTTGAGGAATCGCTGACCGCGGCACCCGAAAACGCAGGCGTCATTGGCGAGCGCGTGCGCGTGGCAGCGGCGGATTCCGCCGACCGTGCCGCACGCCAGGAGGCCCATGCTTCCATTCGCGAGCGTAAGGCCGACGCGCTCAACGCCCGCTCGCTCGAGACGGGCGCCGCGCAGGCTGCCGCCGGCGCCGCCGTGCCCACCATCTCGCGCGGGCGCGTGACCTTTGTCGATGCCGCCTTGCCGCAGGGCGTAGTGGTGCCCGATGCCAACCTGGCCGTGTTCTCGATCGCCGACCTCAACGCCCGCATGGATGCCAACCGCGCGCGCAGCCGCCGTAAGGTGGACATTACGCAGATCACGTTCCCGTTTAAGCCGGGCGACTACGTGGTGCACGCCACTCACGGCATCGCGCTCTTTAGCGAGATCGCGCGCCAGGAAGTGGGCGGCAAGGAGCGCGACTACTTCTTGCTGGAATATGCCGACGGCGACAAACTCTACGTGCCGCTCGAGCAAGTCGACCGTATCACGAGATACGTCGGTCCCGACGGCGACAAGCCGCGCCTGACCAGGCTCAACACCGCCGACTGGACGCGCGCCACCAACAAGGCGCGCAAGAACGCCAAAAAGCTGGCGTTTGACCTGGTCGATCTGTATACGCGCCGCTCGTCGATTACGGGTATCGCCTGCCCGCCCGACACGCCCGAGCAGATCGAGATGGAGGAGAGCTTCCCTTACGACGAGACGCGCGACCAGCTGGAGGCCATCGCCGACATTAAGGCCGACATGGAGGCGCCCAAGCCCATGGACCGCCTGCTGTGCGGCGACGTGGGCTTTGGCAAGACCGAGGTCGCCCTGCGCGCGGCGTTTAAGTGCGTGGACTCCGGCCGCCAGGTCATGGTGCTCTGCCCCACGACCATTCTGGCCCAGCAGCACTACGAGACCTTCTTTGAGCGCTTTGCCCCGTTTGGCCTTGAGGTCGAGGTGCTCAGCCGCTTCCGCACGCCGGCGCAGCAAAAGCGTGCGCTTAAGGCGTTTGCCGAGGGCACGATCGATGTGCTCATCGGCACGCACCGCCTGCTTTCGGCCGATGTGAACCCCAAGAACCTGGGCCTGGTGATCATTGACGAGGAACAGCGCTTTGGCGTGCAGCACAAGGAGCAGCTCAAGAACCTGCGCGAGCAGATCGACGTGCTCACGCTTTCGGCAACGCCCATTCCGCGTACCATGCAGATGGCCACGAGCGGCGTGCGCGACATGAGCCTGATCACCACACCGCCGACCGGGCGTCGTCCCGTGATCGTGCACGTGGGGGAGTACGACCCCGACGTGGTGAGTGCGGCGATTCGCCTGGAGGTGGGCCGCGGCGGTCAGGTGTATTACGTGTCCAACCGCGTCAAGACCATCGATGATGCCGTGGCGCGCGTGCACGAGGCCGCGCCCGAGGCGCGCGTGGGTGTGGCGCACGGCAAGATGAGCCCGCGCGAGGTCGAGGACGTGATGATCGAGTTCGCGACCAAAAAGATCGACGTGCTCATCGCCACGACCATCGTGGAGAGCGGTATCGACAACGCGACCGCCAACACGCTCATCATCGAGGATTCGCAGCGCTTGGGCTTGGCACAGCTCTACCAGCTTAAGGGCCGTGTGGGCCGTTCTGCCACGCAGGCCTACGCGTACTTTATGTTCCCGGGCGAGCTGCCGCTCACCGAGGAGGCGACGGCGCGCCTGACCGCACTTTCCGAGTTCCAGGACCTGGGCAGCGGCATGCGCATCGCCATGCGCGACCTGGAGATTCGCGGCGCCGGCTCGCTTATGGGCGCCGAGCAGCACGGCAACTTGTCGAGCGTGGGCTTTGACCTGTTTACGCAGATGCTGGGCCAGGCGGTGGCCGAGGCGCGCGGCGATGACGATGCCGGCGTGGAGGCGGCGAGCGTGGGCATCAACCTGCCGGCCGACTACTTCTTGTCCGAGGAGTACCTGCCGGCGGTGGATCAGCGCGTGCTCGTGTACCGTAAGCTCGCGGCGGCCGAGGACCTGGAGAGCATCGATGAGGTGCAGGAAGAGACCGAGGCCGCGCACGGTGAGCTGCCGCTGGCGGGACTCAACCTGTTCAATCGCGCACGAATCCGCATTCGCGGCGAGCGCCTTGGGCTCGAGAGCGTCACGCTCAGCGGCGGCCGCATCACGTTTTTGGGCGTCGACGTGCCCAAGAAGGTGGCCTTTGAGCTTAAGGCCCGCTATGGCGCGGTGAACTTCCCCAAGAGCCGCAAACTGTCGGTGCCTTACAAGGCGGGCGCCGGTGCGGGCAGCGGCTTGGGTCGCGGCCTCGACGCCAACGACGGCACCGGCCCGGTGGCGGCGGCACTCATGCTGCTGCAGCAGCTGGGCGCGTCCGACGATGACTAACGGGTCGACGCTGCAAACGCCCCATTTGGGCAATCTGACCCTCACTCGTCGGTCGCGTACGCAAGTACGCTTCCCTCCTCCTTCGGGCCACCTTGCCACAAATGGAACGTTTTCGCTTACTTATGCTCAACCTGTAAGGGTATTTACGGGACAAAGCCATCTTCGTCTCACCCACATTGCAGGTTGACCGCCCTTCGCCCGACCGAAAGGAAAGCATGTTCGGATACATCTATAAGAAAGATGTCGCCATTATCGCGGTTGTCTTGTGCCTTTGTCTGGGCGTGGGCAGTTTCTTCGATTATCAGATCTCGAGCGCGCTGTTCAATATCGGCAGCATGTACGGTCGCTTTATCGAGGCCGCCGGCGAGCTGCCGTTCGAGCTGACGGCGAGCATCGCGGGCGTTATGCTCGTGCGCGCGGTGCGTCCCGACTCCAGGGGGAGCAAATGGCTCGCCGTGCTCGGCATCCTCGTCAACATTGGCCTGGCCGGCTACGAGATCGTTTCGTCCCTGCGGGTTGGCGGCAAACTCATCGCGGTTCAGTTGGTGCTGACGTTTGTGCTGGTCATCGCCGCTAACCTTGTCGTCTATCGCCTCACGCGCACGACCGAGCCCGACGAGCTCACGCGCTGGGCGTTGATGGTGCTTGTCGTGTGGGTCGCTCAGGCCATCATCCTCAACGTGATTGTCAAGCCGCTGTGGTCGCGCCCACGCATGCGCGTGATCGAGGCGACGCAGGGACTCGAGTTTCAGCCGTGGTGGGTGATCGGCAACCCCGACAAGTGGGCCTATATTGCCGCCGGTGTAGTCAAGGACGGCTTTAAGTCGTTTGCGAGCGGACACACGGCGCACGCGGCAATCGGCCTCATGCTCGCTGGGCTTCCCGCGACGGCCCTTAAGGAAAAGCCGTCGCGCCGTCGTGTGGTCTTTTGGACGGCGGCTGTGGTCGCGGCGCTCGTCGCGTTTGGCCGCATCGTGATCGGAGCGCACTTTTTGAGTGACGTGAGCTGCGGTTTTGCTCTGGTACTGGCACTTGAGTGCCTTGCCGCGCGCATTGCCTATCCCAGCGGCGTACAATAGCTCCGTTTGAATCATCTGGCCGATACCCGGTAAGAGAGGATTGCCATGCTCGCGTTCAACAACGACTATTCCCACGGTGCACATCCGGCAGTGCTGCAGGCGCTCGTCGATACCAACATGGAACCGCAGCCTGGCTACGGTACCGATGCGCATACCGAGCGCGCCAAACAACTTATTCGCGAGGCCTGCCAGGCCCCCGATGCCGACGTGTTTTTTCTGGTGGGCGGCACGCAGGCCAACGCGACGGTGATCGACATGCTGCTTGCGCCCTACGAGGGCGTCGTTGCTGCCGAGACTGGTCACGTCGCCTGTCACGAGGCGGGCGCCATCGAGTTTGGCGGCCACAAGGTGCTCACCATCCCCGGCTACGAGGGCAAGATGCACGCCGAGGACCTCGAGAACTATATCCAGGTGTTCTACGAAAACGAGAGCTACGAGCACACAGTGTTCCCGGGTGCCGTGTACGTGAGTCTATCGACCGAGTACGGCACGCTGTACTCCAAGGCCGAGCTCGCGGCGATTCACGCGGTGTGCCAGAAGCGCGAGATTCCGCTGTTTGTGGACGGTGCTCGTCTGGCCTATGCGCTGGCGGCCGATGAGTGCGACATTACCCTGCCCGAGCTCGCGCAGCTGTGCGACGTATTCTACATTGGCGGCACCAAGTGCGGCGCGCTTTGCGGCGAGGCTGTGGTGTTCTGCGGCGCGCACGCCCCGGCGCATCCCATTCCGCGTATTAAGCAGCACGGCGCGCTGTTGGCCAAGGGTCGCCTGACGGGCGTGCAGTTTGAGGCGCTCTTTACCGACGGCCTGTATTTTGAGATTGGCCGTCAGGCGATCGAAACCGCGCGGGCGCTTCGTCGCGTGCTGCACGAGCACGGCTACCGGTTCTTCTTGGAGACGCCGACTAACCAGCAGTTCGTGATTCTGCCCAACGAGGACATGGCCCGCATTCGCGAGCATGCGGCGATCGAGTACTGGGAAAAGTACGACGAGACCCACACGGTGGTGCGTTTTTGCACCAGCTGGGCCACGACGCGGGGGGATATCGACGCGTTGGCGGCTGTCCTGTAGCCTGATGTAATGACGAGGGGCCGCCCTGCGCCTGAGCTTGGCGCAGGGCGGCCTTTGCTTTTGGGGAGAAGGGTTGTATGACCGAGATGTCCGAGCCGACGATTCGCCTGGCGACACCCGATGATTCGCCGGCGTTGCTTGCCATCTATGAGCCGTATGTGCGCCAGACGGCGATTACCTGCGAATATGAGGTGCCGAGCGTTGAGGAGTTCACCGGGCGCATCGAGCGTACGCTCAAGCGCTATCCGTATCTGGTGATGGAGCTGGACGGGCGTCCGGTAGGCTATGCCTATGTGAGCCCGCTTAACAGCCGCGAGGCATACGACTGGTCGGTCGAGACGTCGATCTACCTGGCACGCGATGTGCGCCATGGCGGGCTGGGTCGCAAGCTGCACGATGCGCTCAAGCAATGCCTGATCGCGATGGGCATCACCAACATGTGCGCGCTCATTGCCGTGCCGCACGATAAGGACGATGAGTACCTGACGCACAACAGTCAGGATTTCCATGCTCATATGGGATATCGCCTGGTGGGCGCCTTCGATCGCTGCGCCCAAAAGTTCGGCCGCTGGTACGACATGTGCTGGATGGAGCTGGTCCTAGCCGAGCGCACGCCCAACCAACCCAAACCAACCTGGTTCCCCGACCTCCCCAAACCTACCATTTAGGGACAGGTTTATTTTGGCAGGTTAGCCGATGGGCTCGGTGTATTTGGCGCGGTCGGTGCGTTGGATGCGCTTAGAGACATGGAGCGGTCGGCCGTCGGTGTCGTAGACGTAGTCGGTGATCAGGATCAGCGCCTGCCCGCGCTCGACGTTGAGCAAAAACGCCTCGTTTTGCGAGGCATAGCACACCTCAAAGGTCTTATGTCCCTGTGCTGGCGCGCGATGGAATTCTTGGCGCAGCGTCGCGTAGAGCGAACCGTTGATATCGCGATCGATGAGCGTCTCGAAGCTTGGCGGCAGGTAGGTGGTCTCTAGGCACAGCGGCACGTCGTCCAGGTAGCGCAGGCGGACAAGTTTGACGAGCTTGCTGCCCACGGCGGCGTCAAAGAACTTAGCTATGCTGCCGGCCGCCTTGGCAAAGCCCGAGTCCACGGTGCGCGTGGTGGGCTTCATGCCCTGACCTTCGACCTGCTTGGTATAGCTCGAAAACACTAGGTTGTTCTCGTGGAGCGCGGGCGTGTCGGCCACAAAGGCGCCACGCCCGCGCTCGGTGCGCACCAGGCCCTCATCAACAAGAACCTTAAGGGCGTGGCGCACGGTGCTGCGCGACAGCCCCGATTCGTCCATGAGTTCCATCTCGGACGGCAGCTTGTCTCCGCGTGCGTAGATACCGGCGGCGATGCGGTCGCGCAACATGCCCGCCAAGCGCTCGTATTGGCTCAGTTTCTTTTTAGATGAAGCGTTCATGCGATCAGCCTATATCTAACTTGTATGCTTATCTAAGCAAGCATGTATTCAACACAACAATAAAACCGCTGGTATCGAGCTACCGAAAACCTTACCAGCAATATTTCTAAGATAAATATAGCATACAACTAGTCGACATAACCAAAACATGTATGTAACTTGTATGCCATCGAGAGCATCAAACGAGAAGAAAGGCTGATGCACGATGACTACTCAGGAACAGGTTAAGGATGTCGTCTCCCAGGTTTTGGCTGACAAGGCAGACAAGGGCGGCATCAAGCGCGTCGTGTGGATTGGCGCTGGCGGATCCAACGGCGGCAACTATCCTGCCCAGTACTTTATGGAGCACGAGGCCACGCAGGTCGTGAGCTCCAGCTACACCAGCAACGAGTTCGTGCACGCAACCCCTGCCTACGTCAACGAGAACACCCTGGCCGTCGTCGTGTCCATGCGCGGTACCAAGGAGACCATCGTCGCCGCCCAGGTCGCCAAGGACCACGGCGCCAGCACCATCGCAATCTATGTCGACGAGTCCGGCCTCACCGAGGTCTGCGACTACAAGATCCAGTATGACAGCCTGGCCGTCGACGAGTCCTGCATGGGCCGTACCAACTCCGCCGTCGTGACCATGATCGCCATGGAGCTCACGCAGCAGACCGAGGGCTATGCCGAGTACGAGACCGCTATGGCCGCTTTCGACTTGGTCGACCCCATCTATCGCAAGGCCGTCGAGTACACTCGTCCGCTTGCTGCCAAGTGGGCCGAGCAGAACGCTGACAAGCCCTGCATCAACGTCATGGCTCAGGGTCCGCTCTTTGGTGCCGCCTACGTCTTTAGCATCTGCAACGTGCAGGAGATGCTGCAGATCGACTCCTGCACCATCAACACCTGCGACTTCTTCCACGGCCCCTTCGAGATCCTGGACAAGCGCACCTCGCTGTTCCAGCTCATCAGCGTCGGCCGTAGCCGCTGCAACGACGAGCGCGGCATCCGCTTCGTCAACCAGTACGGTGGCGAGCGCGTCTATCAGCTCGATGCCAAGGAGCTTGGCCTCAACGACATCAAGGACAGCGTGAGCGAGTACTTCAACCACCTGATCTTTGCACCGATCCTAAACAACGTGTACATGCGCGCGCTCTCTGCCGTCACCCACAAGGACTACATGACGCGCCGCTACATGTGGAAGCTGGATTATTAGTTACGGCGTTTTACCAAACGTCGTAACGGCTCGACGCTGCAAACCCACCTGAGCGGCAATCTGCCTTTCAGCTTCAGCGGCATGACCAGAAGGTCAATGCCGCTTCGCTTCAAGGCACCTTGCTCGCTCAGGTGGGTTTTCGCTGGCGTTGCCAAAGCATCGGCGTCGCCTTGGCCCAGATGCGGCACTTGGAGACGTTCGGCACTTGGGGACAGTCCTAGTCATTGGGGACAGGTTACTTTACACCAAGTTGGCGCATATGAACCTGACCCCTTTGCACCAATGGGTTGTAGCGGTAGAGCAGATTTTTCCGCTCGCCGATTTGTGTCTTGAAAAATGTATATAACGACTATAACGTAGTGTGAAACATATTGGAAACAATACCGAGGAGGCTGCGTTGAAGAAAAGCAATCTGGGCTATGTGCTGGTGCTGATCGCCGCGCTTATGTGGGGCAGCATCGGAATCTTTGTAAACGGCATTGCGGCCATGGGCGTTTCGTCCCAGAGCATGGCGGCCTTTCGCTTGTTGGTCGGAGCGCTTATCTTGGCGCCGGTCCTGATGTTTATGGGCTGCCGTCCGGGTGAGGGGTCTACCGTGGCTCAGGGTCCCCTGACGCTATTCAAGGCAAGCCCCAAAGAGCTCGTCCCCTGCGCGCTTGTCGGTATCGTCGGTTTAGCCGCCGCCAACACCTGCTATTACGAGTGCATGCGCGAGGTGGGTATGTCTACGGCCTCGGTGCTGCTCTACACCTCGCCGGTGTTTGGCGTCATGCTCGGCCGCGTGCTTTATCGCGAGGACGTGACCCCCAACAAGCTCGTTGCCATTGTCTTTAACATCGTTGGCTGCGTGCTTGCGGTGACCAATGGCGACCTTTCCGGTTTTCATTTTTCGGTTTGGGGCGTCACGTCGGGCGTGATTGCAGGCCTTTGTGGTGCGTCGCTCGCGGTGTTTAGCCGGATAGCAACCAAGACGGTCCACCCGCTGGCTGTCACGTTTTGGGGCTTTGTTTTTGGCGGTGCGGTTATGGCGGCTATCGCGGCTCCGTGGCCGGATGTCGCCGCGGCAATGTCGCCACAGCTGCTGCTGCTGTTCCTTGGCTTTGGACTCATCCCCACAGCCGTGGCTTACATCTTATATATGCAGGGTCTGTCCATGGGGCTCGAGACATCGAAAGTTCCCGTCGTAATGTCTTTCGAGACGGTCGTCACCGTACTGGTGGGCATTGGTGTCTATGCCGAGCCCGCCGGCGTGATCAAAGTCCTGGGCATCGTGCTGGTGCTCGCGTCCATCCTGATTATGAACACCGACTTCTCCAAGCTACGCAACAGTGTGTTTGTCGGTCATGTTGTTGAGAGCATGACCTTTAAGCCCAACGCGTGGTGGACCGAAAAATCTCAGGACATGGATCTGTTTAAGGAGCGCACGGGCATTGCGTTGGAGCCCACCGTGCAGGAAAGCCCCTGGTACTTTGTGCGATAGGGGATTGGCGAGGCGTCTGATCTGGGGTTATCCAGTCAGCGCCGGCCAACCCAGCCCCAACGTTTCAAGTACGTTAAACCCGTCAACGGTCGATTTTCATCCGCGAACGGTCTTTATACTAATTAGCAATATCCGCAACGTATAAGACGTTATAATGACCATAACGAAAAGGAGGAGGCAAGATGAATCAGATCATTCTCGCATCTCATGGCGGCCTGGCCGCAGGCGCCAAAGACACGCTCGAGATGGTTCTCGGCGACGTGTCGAACGTCCACGTCGTGTCGCTTGCTCGTGACGACAAGGAGCCCATCACCAATAAGGTGGACGCCATGATCGCCACGTTCAACGCGGACGACACCGTCTATGTGCTGACCGATATGCTCGGCAGCTCGGTCAACAACAGCATGGTCGAGCTTTCCAAGAATGGCACGAAGTTCACGGTTGTCAGCGGTTTCAACATCCCGCTGGCGCTCACGCTCGCTATGAGCCCCGTCCCCGTCGAGGGCGCCGAGCTCGCGGCCCTCATCAACGAGGCCCGCAACGGTCTGACCAACCCCAATGCACCGGCCCAGCCCGCCGCGGCTCCCGCCAAGAAGGCCAAGGCGTCCCGTCACAGCTCCGGTCCCGCCAAGATCGTCCTCGCGCGTCTTGACTACCGTCTGCTGCACGGCCAGGTCGTCTTTACCTGGACCACCAAGGTTCAGGCCGAGCGCATCATCGTCGTCGACAACGCTGCCGCCAACGATGACATCAAGAAGGGCGCTCTTAAGCTGGCCAAGCCCCAGGGCGTGCGTCTGAACGTCTTCACCGTCGAGCGTGCCCTCGCCAAGATGGACAAGCTCAACACCCTCGGCGAGCGCGTCATGTTCGTCTTTGGCAACACGGCCGAGATGCTGCAGTTCTGCCAGGGCTACAAGCTCGACGCCATCAACCTGGGCGCCACCGCCAACCACGACGGTGCCGATCAGGTCGGCGGCAAGGACAGCTCCGTCTTCCTCGACGCCACCCAGAAGGCCGACGTCAACCAGCTGCTCGACATGGGCATCAAGCTCTATGTTCAGCAGACCCCTACGTATCAGAGCGTCGACATCGACGCCAAGCTGTAATCAACCAGGCTTTTGCCTGACTGAAAGGAGAAGGGTATGAATACGTTCATCAGTGCGGTGCTCGTTGGCCTCGTCGGCGTGTTCTGCATGTGGGACTCCCGCCTGCTCGGTCGTCTTAACTTCGAGCAGCCCCTCGTTGGCGCTACGCTCGTCGGT
Organism: Collinsella sp.; assembly: GCA_048489175.1. Classification (GTDB taxonomy): domain Bacteria; phylum Actinomycetota; class Coriobacteriia; order Coriobacteriales; family Coriobacteriaceae; genus Collinsella. The sequence goes on from DBFOIV010000071.1 coordinate 13,018, forward strand.
CTGCTGCTGGGCGATGTGCCCACCGGCCTTGCCGTCGGTGCCGCCGTCGAGCTCGTGTCCATGGGCCTGGTGCAGGTCGGCGCCGCCGTTCCGCCCGATATGGTCCTGGGTGGCATCGTGGCCGCTGCCTTTGCGTGCCTGACCGATGCTTCCGCCGAGACCGCCATGACGATCGCCATCCCGGTCGCCGTCCTGGGTCAGCTCCTCGGCATCGTGTTCCGTTCCATCATCGCCGCCCTCACCCATGTGGCAGATAGCGCGATCGATAACGGAAAGTTCAAGACCGCCTACCGCATGCACATCTGCGCCGGCTCCGGTCTGTACGCCGTCATGTACTTCCTGCCGATCTTCCTCGCCGTCTTTGTTGGCACCGACCTGGTTCAGGCCATCGTCAACATGGTTCCCGAGTGGCTGTCCACTGGTCTTAACGTTTCGACCAAGATCATGACCGCCTACGGCTTGGCCCTGCTGCTCACCATGATGATCAAGAAGGGTATGACTCCGTTCCTGTTCATCGGTTTCCTGCTCGCCGCTTACCTCAACCTGTCCGTCATCGCGGTCGCTCTGATCGGTGTGTGCCTGGCTGTCGTCTTCATGGGCTTCAAGTTCAACGGTTCCCATGCAGCCGCCGGTGTCGATTCCGACTACGATCCGCTCGAAGACGACGAAGACTAAGGAGGAACACACTATGGCAACCGCAACCAAGGACGTGTCCCTGAACAAGAAGGTCAGCCAGTTCTTCTGGCGCTCCTGGGCCATCCAGGCCTCTTGGAACTACGAGCGTCAGATGAACATGGGCTTCCTCTACGGCATGGTTCCCACGCTCGATCGCCTCTATCCGGATGAGTCCGACCCCAAGCAGCTCGCTGCTAAGAAAGAGGCTTACCACCGTCACATGGCGTTCTACAACTGCACCCCGCAGACGAGCGCTTTCATCCTGGGCCTCTCCGCCTCCATGGAGGAGGAGTACGCCAAGGATCCCGAGAACTTCGACCCCGATTCGATCAACGCGGTCAAGACCTCCCTCATGGGTCCGCTTTCCGGCATCGGTGACTCCTTCTTCCAGGGCACCATCCGCGTTATCGCCTTTGGTCTGGGCGTTCAGCTGGCTCAGCAGGGCTCCATCATGGGCCCGATCCTGGCCATGCTCATCTCCATCGTCCCCTCCGTGCTGATCACTTGGTTCGCAGCCAAGATGGGCTATCAGGGCGGCCACGAGTACCTGAGCAAGCTTCAGGGCGGCGACCTCATGGAGAAGCTCATGTATGTCTGCGGCATCGTGGGCCTTATGTCCGTGGGCGGCATGATCGCTACGCTGATCGGCGCCACCACCCCGCTGCAGTTCGCTGAGGGTACCGTCGTTATCCAGGACATCCTGGACGGCATGATGCCGCAGATGATCTCCCTCGGCCTCACCGGCCTTATGTACTGGCTCATCAAGAAGAACGTCAACACCGGTTGGCTTCTCGTGATCGCCATCGTGGGCGGCATCGCCCTCTCCGCGGCCGGCATCCTGGCCTAGTCGCGACCAAGCGTCTAACCGCTTTCCCCCGGGGGCCTGCCTGACATCCCATACCCCAGGCAGGCTCCCATCCCTATACGTGACAATAGGCCAGTCCCTTTGTCACATCTTCAACGGGCCGGCGACTCGGTCCAAATCACGGTAACCCTGCGTGCGCCCGGCAAAGTGGCGCCGCAAAAATCGAAAGGAATGTGTCAGATGTACGAGATCGACCTTAACCTCCCTAAGCAGATCGTCGCTGACGTCCTGTCCGACCACGAGATTCACAGCGTCGCTTTCGTCGGCTGCGGTGCTTCCATGTCCGACCTGTACCCCGCCAAGTACTTCCTGGCCAACAACACGGACAAGCTGAACGTTCAGATCTTCACCGCTAACGAGTTCAACTACGACACGCCCTCCTGGGTCAACGAGCACACCTTCGTGATCACCTGCTCCCTCGGTGGCTCCACGCCCGAGACCGTCGAGGCCAACAAGACCGCCAAGAAGCACAACTGCCCGGTCGTCTCCCTCACCAACAAGGCTGGCTCCGCTCTGACCGTCGACGCTGACTACGTCATCGTTCACGGCTTCCACGCCAACTTCGCTGCCAAGTGCGAGAAGCCCGGCTACGCCATCGCTCTTGCTGTCGAGATCCTTCAGCAGACCGAGGGCTATGACCACTACGAGGACATGATCACCGGCCTTACCAACGTCTTCGAGCTCTGCGAGAACGCCGCTCAGCACTGCAAGAAGCTCGCCAAGAAGTTCGCTGAGGACTTCAAGGACGACAAGATGATTTACTTCATGGCCTCTGGTGCCTCCGAGAAGATGGCTTACTCTCACGCCGCCTTCCTGTTCACCGAGATGCAGTGGATCGACGCCGCCGCCTACAACACCGGCGAGTACTTCCACGGCCCGTTCGAGGTTTCCACCGAGGGTAAGCCCTACGTCTTCTTCATGTCCGATGGCGCTACCCGTCCGATGGACGCCCGCGCCCTCACCTTCCTTGAGCGCATGGGCGCCAAGGTCGCTCTGATCGACTCCAAGGATTACGGCCTGGCTGACGCCGTGCCCGCGAGCGTCGTCACCTACTTCAACCCGCTGCTGCACCTCGCCGTTATGCGCGAGTACGGCAACCAGATCGCCGAGGCCCGTCAGCACCCGCTGACCATGCGTCGCTACATGTGGAAGCTTTCCTACTAATCACAAGTAAGTAGACCTTACGGGTTGATTGAGAGGGGATGGGGTTTGTGCCCCATCCCCTTTTTTGCTCTTGGGAGGGCACGCCTGTCGCGTCGCAAAACCCAGGATAAAACCTACCAAAATAAACCTGTCTCTATTTGACAGGTGGGAGGAGATGCGTATGATCAAAGCAGTGCTGTTTGACATGGACGGCGTGCTGGTCGATACCGAGTGGTTCTACAACCGTCGTCGCGTGGCGTTTATGGAGGAGAAGGGGTTCCACTTTGACGAGATCCCCGATCTTTCGGGGTCTAACGAGCCGGCCATTTGGAAGGCGCTGGTGCCCGACGATGTTGAGCTGCGCGAGCGCCTGCGCGTGGAGTATAAGCAGGTCTACAGCCCGGACCACCCCGTTCCGTATGCCGAGCTGCTCAACGAGCAGACGGAGCCGGTGATGCGCGAGCTGCACGAGCGTGGCGTGAAGTGTGCCATCGCGAGCTCGTCTTATCGTGAGCTCATTGACGAGCTGGTAGAGATTGCCGGTATCGCCGACGTGCTGGACTACACCATCAGCGGCCACGAGTGCAGTGCGTTTAAGCCAGACCCCGAGATCTACCTGCGTGCCATGGAGACGCTGGGGGTGGAGCCTGCCGAGTGCCTGGTTATCGAGGATTCGCCTTTAGGCATCGAGGCCGGCAAACGCTCCGGCGCCCGCGTCCTGGCGCTGCGTCCGCACGAGGGCGTCAACCTCGATCAATCGCGAGCCGATGCCGTTATTGATAATCTGACCGACATTTTGGCCGCTTTGTAGTGTCAATCCGCCGCGAGAAGCACTGATTCACGCGTCTTTTGCTGCGGATTGGCTTAATTTGTCATCTATTTGGATCCGTTTGGCTTCGATTCGAACTAAGTGAGTAGACTTTTTGGCGCAGGTCGAGCACAAGGCGTATCTGCCTTAGTAAAACCGCAGGTCACAGAGGTGGCAGTTTTTGGTGTGCTCGGCAGGTCACGAAAAGTCTACTCACTTGGAATTTGGGCCATTGGTCGCGGGCTTGCTTTTCCCGTTTTGGTTGTCGAGAGAGGGTGAATTGAAGCGCCCCCGCACGCTCCATGCTACAATCGCGGACATGCCCCACAACCATATCTGCCTTCGAAAGGAGCCTCCGTGGCGAACGCCATCGATCAGCTCACGGACCGCGTGCTCGTGCTCGGCCGCCTTACCATCGTCCGCCGTGCCATTACCGCCGTGGCGGTCACAATTTCTGCCGTCCTCCAGACATTCCTGATTCAGGCGTTCATTCAGCCCGCCGACCTGCTTCCGAGTGGTCTCACCGGTGTCGCGGTCCTGCTCGATCGCGTTACCTCGCTGGGCGGCGTTCATATCGACATCTCGCTCGGCATGCTCGCGCTCAACATCCCCGTGGCGCTCTTATGCTGGAGCGGCATTAGCAAGCGCTTCGTCATCTTCTCGATGATGCAGGTCGTGCTCTCGTCGCTGTTCCTCAACGTCTTTCACTTCGCGCCGTTTTTGGGCGACAAGATCATGCTCATCATTTTTGGCGGCGTGGTCTCGGGTCTGGGCGCTGCCATCGCGCTTAAATCCGGCGCATCCACCGGCGGCACCGACTTTATCGCGCTGTGGGTTTCCAACCACACGGGCAAGACCATCTGGGGCGTCATCTTTGGTTTCAACTGCTTTATCCTGGCGATCTTTGGTTTTATGTTTGGCTGGGATAAGGCGGCGTATTCCATCGTGTTCCAGTTTATTTCGACCAAGACCATCGACAGTTTCTATCGTCGCTACGATCGCGTGACGCTGCAGATCACGACGCGTAAGGCAGACGAGGTCATGACTGCCTACGTAAACCATTTTCAGCACGGCATTAGCTGCGCCGAGGTCGTCGGCGGATACAGCCGCGAAAAGATGTACCTGCTGCACGCCGTTGTCTCGACCTACGAGAGCCAAGACATTATCAAGCTGGTGTGCGACATTGATCCCGATGCCGTGATCAATGTGTTCCACACGCTCAACTTTGTGGGCGGCTGGTGGGGCGGTCATGTCGACGAGCCCATGCCCACGGCCGTTCCCGATCCCGACAAGCCCGCACGCATGGCCAGCAGGCAGGCGCGCCTCAGTGAACAGGACAGCCTGCAGCAGGACGACGGCAAGTAGGGTTTTGGCATTTTGCTGGCCTGACGCAATCCTGTCCGCTTGAGCCTCCCGAAAGCCTCGCTGCTTTCGGGAGGCTCTCGTTTGCCTAGATAAAACCTGCCAAAATGAAGCTGTCGCTTTTTGGTAGGGAGGGTGTATCGTTTTATCAATATGAGGTAACATGAAACTAGACGTTATATACGTATTAGTTATTTCAATATTTCGATAAGAGTGATCAGATATGCCTGCGCCCAAAAATGCACCGCTTTACCAGCAGATTTACGACGAGATCAAGGACGCGATCGAGAAAGGTGTTTATGCACCCAAGGAGCGTATTCCGTCCGAGCTTGAGCTAGCCGAGCAGTACGACGTGAGCCGCATTACGGTGCGCCGCGCCGTCGAGGAGCTGTGCTCAGATGGCTACCTGGTTAAGCAGCAGGGCCGTGGCACTTTTGTCTCCACGCCGCACATCAACCGCCAGTTCCACGCTTCGACGCTGCAGACGTTTACCGCGCTGTGTGCCGATAATGGCATGAAGGCGGGCGCGCATGTGGTCGATCGCCAGATTGTGCCGGCACGTCAAAACGAGATGGAGTTCTTTGGCCTGCAGAAGGACGCGCTGCTGCTGCACATCAAGCGCGTGCGTACAGCCGACGGCGAGCCCATCTTTGAGGAGAACATCTTTGTGCCGTTTGACGCCTACCGTGAGCTGTTGACGGCCGATCTTGAGGACAAGTCGATTTTTGCCGAGGTCGAGCGTGTTGGCGGAACGCCGATTGTCTCGGTTGGCTACCGCACGGTCGAGGCCGTTCGTGCCAATACCGAGCAGGCGGCCGAGTTGGGTATTGCTCCGCACGATCCCCTGCTCAACCTGCGTGCCAGCTTTACCGGTCCCAATGGAGAGCCGGTCCTGATGGGTAAGCAGTACTACGTGGGATCGCGCTACGTTATGGTCATGTAAGTTACGCGGTTTTACCAAACCGCGTAACGGGCCGACGCTGCAAGCCCGCCAGAGCGGCAATCTGCCTTTCAACTTCGGCGGCATGACCAGAAGGTCAATGCCGCCTCGTTTTAAGGCACCTTGCTCGCTCTGGCGGGCTTTCGCTCATATGACCCAATCCGCTGTCAAGAGCCACAATGGCCCCGCCGACCGCTTGCAATCGGTCGGCGGGGCCTGCCGTTGAACCCGTCCCGGTCCGCCCCCGGCATGTCGT
>DBFOIV010000072.1:0-10690 GCA_048489175.1 Collinsella sp.
TCCCGCCAGCCGAGGTGGTCGAGTAGATATGTCTTCTCGCCCCCGTCGCTCATGCAGCGCGGGGGCTTTCTTTTTGGACATGCCCCCGTCACGTCCTTGTGGCGGACCGTGCCCGGAAAGAATTCGAGGAGGTGTAATTCATGCCCCAGCAGTACAAAATCGACAAGGTTGCAGAGATCGAGTCCCGTATCGCCGAGAACGCCGGTCTGTTCGTCGTCAACTACAACGGTCTGACGGTTAAGCAGGCTCAGGAGCTGCGTCATCAGCTTCGCGAGTGCGGCGCCGAGATGAAGGTCTACAAGAACAACCTGGTCAAGATCGCCCTCAAGAACCAGGAGCAGCCCGAGCTCGACGAGATCCTCGCCGGCCCCGTCGCTTATGTGTTCTACGAGTCCGAGCCGGTCGAGGCCGCTAAGGCCCTTAAGGACTTCTCCGCTAAGTCCAAGGGCGTCCTTGAGATCAAGGGCGGTATCTCCGACGGCAAGGCCGTTTCCGCTGATGATGTTAAGGCTATCGCCGAGCTGCCCACCAAGGATCAGCTTCTCGGCCAGATCGCCGGTCTCATCTCCGGTTTCGCTCGCGACATCGCTGTCTGCGTCAACGGCGTTTCCTCTGGTCTCGCTCGTTCGATCCAGCAGGTCTCCGAGCAGAAGGCAGCCTAGTCGCTGTTTTCACCCGCGGCGGCAACGCCGCACCCCTGGCGCATTCGCGCCGTGTTTTAACTGATCTCCGTGCACAGACACGGAAACCGAAAGGACTTAGAAATGGCTAAGCTTACCACCGATGAGATCATCGATGCTCTTAAGGAAATGACCCTTCTCGAGGCTTCCGAGCTCGTTAAGGCTATCGAGGACACCTTCGGCGTTTCCGCCGCTGCTCCTGCCGCTGTTGTCGCCGCTCCCGCTGCTGGCGCTGCTGAGGCCGAGGAGAAGACCGAGTTTGACGTCGTGCTCGAGGGCTTCGGCGACAACAAGATCCAGGTCATCAAGGCCGTCCGTGAGCTCACCAACCTTGGCCTGAAGGAGGCCAAGGAGGTCGTCGAGGGCGCTCCCAAGGCTGTTCTCGAGGGTGCCAAGAAGGAGGACGCCGAGGCTGCCAAGGAGAAGCTCGAGGCTGCTGGCGCTGCTGTCACCCTCAAGTAATCAGGCTTTCTCGCCAGATTTCTTTGCAGACGGGGTTCGCATTGCGAGCCCCGTCTTTTTTGTTTTTCGGTCCCTCGACATCGGTAGCTCAAACTGCCATGTTCTGTGATTTGCGTCGTATCGGGCACCCTGCCGTTGGGCAATAAAATTGCACCATTCGAGCAATAATTTGCGTTGACCTGCTGAAAAATTGTCTCTGCCTTGTAGCGACATATAGTTCCAGCGGTAAGATGCTTAGGTATCGCAATTTGGTCTGCGGCTGTGTGCCGCACGCATGGGGCGCTTTTGCGCCTGCGAAAGGATCTTTGAATAACATGAAGGCAATCATCCCCGCCGCCGGTCTTGGCACGCGTTTTCTGCCTGGCACCAAGTGCACGCCCAAAGAGATGCTGCCGGTGCTCGACAAGCCCGTCATTCAGTACGTCGTCGAGGAGGCGCTCGACCCCGAGGAGGTCGACGACGCCATCATCGTTACTTCTCCCGGTAAGCCCGAGCTACTGAACTACTTCCAGCCCGATCGCTCGCTCGAGAACCTGCTGCGCGAGCGCGGCAAGAACGCCTATGCCGATGCCGTCGCCCACGCTGGCGGTATGCCGGTCGACTTCCGCTATCAGTACGAGCCCAAGGGCCTCGGCCATGCTATTCGCTCTGCTGCCGACGCCGTGGCAGGGGAGAACTTCCTGGTTCTTCTGGGCGACTACGTTGTGCCTAACCGCGACATCTGCGACAAGATGCTCGCCGTTTCCAAGGAGCACGGTGGCGCTTCGGTTATCGCCGTCGCTGCTTGCTCGCCCGAGGAAGTCAGCCGCTACGGCGTTATCGCCGGCGAGCGCGTCGGTTCGCTCGAGGGCGCCGAGGGCGTTGCCGATGCCGAGCCGGGCGCTGTCTGGCGCATCGGCGGTCTGGTCGAGAAGCCCGCTCCCGAGGCTGCTCCGTCCAACCTGTACATCGTCGGCCGCTATCTGCTGAGCCCGCTGGTCATGAACCTGCTGGCAGATCAGCAGGCCGGCAAGGGCGGCGAGATCCAGCTCACCGACGCAATGGCCCGTTCGCTCGATCGCGAGGCCATGTACGCGGTCGTCATCGACCCGCTGTCGGGCTACGACACCGGCACTCCGTCTGGCTGGATGGCCACCAACGCTCTCATGGCTGCAAGCGATCCTCGCTTTGCAAGCGCCTTCTGGGACGCCATCGACGAGCGCGGCGGCTTGATGCGCAAGTAAGCCTTCGGACATCGACATTTACGGGCGCGGACCTCGGTTCGCGCCCGTTTTTTATAAGAGCTGCGATTGCCGGCTCTCTGTTCACAGAAAATATATGAACAGATGTTCGGTATACCACTATCTACCTGCGTGTTTTCTGTCGAAAAACTTTGCTACTCCAAAAACTCAATCGCGTCAAGGCTTTTCTTGCCCAACGGTCGGTACCTGATAAACTATTAGGTTGCGATAACTGGCGAAGCTATGCCTCGCCAACCCACCGAGCATTTCCGTGAAGGAGGAAAAACCTGGTGACCTACGCATACACTGCCACTGAGCGCAAGCGCGTCAGCTTCGGGAAAATCCCGGAGGCCATGGAGCTCCCCAACCTTATCTCTGTTCAAAGGGAATCCTTTGAGCGTTTTAAGGACGAGGGCCTTCGTGAGGCGTTCAAGGAATCCAGCCCCATCCAGAGCCAGAACCATGTTCTCGAGGTTACCTTCGGCGAGCATCAGTTCGGCGACCCCGCGCACACCGTCGAGGAGTGCCGCGAGAAGGACATGACCTATCAGGCCCCGCTTCTGACCGACGTCCGTCTCACCAACAAGGAGACCGGCGAGATCAAGGAGCAGCTCGTCTTTATGGGCGACTTCCCTATGATGACCGATCAGGGCACCTTCATCATCAACGGTACCGAGCGTATCGTCGTCTCGCAGCTCGTCCGTTCCCCGGGTGTGTACTACAGCTCCGAGATGGATTCGGGCAAGCAGATCTACAAGGCCCAGATCATCCCGTCCCGCGGTGCCTGGCTTGAGTTTGAGGTCGACAAGCGCGACCAGCTCATGGTCTCCATCGACCGTAAGCGCAAGCAGAGCGCCACGATGTTCCTGCGCGCCCTTGGCATTGCCGTCACCAACGACGACATCATCGAGCTGCTCGGCAACTCCGATGTGATCAAGCGCACCCTGGAGCGCGACACCGCCCTCACCCGCGAGGATGCCCTTATCGAGATCTACCGTCGCCTGCGCCCGGGCGAGCCTCCCACCGTGGATGCTTCCCGCAGCCTGCTCGAGGGCCTGCTCTTTAACCCGCAGCGCTACGATCTGGCCCGCGTTGGTCGTTACAAGGTCAACAAGAAGCTCAACCTCACCACCGAGGAAGAGGTCACGGTGCTCACCGACGAGGATATCGTCGCGACGCTGCGCTACCTGCTGTCCCTCGCTGCCGGCGAGCAGGGCTTCAAGGTCGACGACATCGACCACTTTGGCAACCGCCGTATTCGTACCGTCGGCGAGCTCGTCGCCAACCAGTTCCGTATCGGCATGAGCCGTATGGAGCGCGTCGTCCGTGAGCGCATGAGCTCCCAGGACATCGACGAGATCACCCCGCAGTCGCTCATCAACATCCGCCCGATCGTGGCCTCCATCAAGGAGTTCTTCGGTTCCTCGCAGCTCTCGCAGTTCATGGACCAGGCGAACCCCCTGACCGGTCTGACCCACAAGCGCCGTCTGTCCGCACTCGGCCCTGGCGGTCTTGCCGGCCACAAGTCCGGCTCCAGCCGCCGCACCAACGTGCCGACGGCCGTCCGCGACGTTCACAACTCGCACTACAGCCGCATGTGCCCGATCGAGACCCCCGAAGGCCCCAACATCGGCCTGATCGGCTCGCTCGCCCTCTACGCCCGCGTCAACGAGTACGGCTTCATCGAGGCTCCGTTCCGCCGCGTCGAGAACGGCGTTGCCACCGACCAGATCGACTGGATGACCGCTGACGAGGAAGAGAAGCACGTCATCGCGCCGGCCAACACGCCGCTCGATCCCAAGACCAACGAGTTCATCACGACCGATGCCGAGGGCAAGCTTGTCCGCCCGCACACCGTGATCGCCCGTACCCGCGACTTCGACGGCTCCTTCGGCGCTCCCGCCGACGTGCCTGTCGAGGACGTCGACTACATGGACGTCTCGCCGCGTCAGATGCTCTCCGTCGCAGCCACGCTGATCCCGTTCCTGGAGCACGACGACGCCAAGCGTACGCTGATGGGCGCCAACATGCAGCGTCAGGCCGTGCCGCTGGTTCACCCTGCCGCTCCCTATGTCGGTACCGGCATGGAGCGTCGCGCCGCCCTGGACTCCGGCGAGGTCACCCTGGCCAAGAATGCCGGCGAGGTCATCTTTGCCGACGCCGCCAAGATCATCGTTAAGCATGCCGGCGGCATGGACGAGTATCACCTGGCCAAGTACCAGCGCTCCAACCAGTCCACCTGCATCAACCACCGTCCGCTCGTGCGCGTCGGTGACACCGTTGAGCAGGGCGAGCCCCTGGCTGACGGTCCCTCGACCGATCATGGCGAGCTCGCACTGGGTCAGAACCTCACCGTGGCATACATGCCGTGGGAAGGCTTCAACTACGAGGACGGTATCGTCGTGTCCGAGCGCCTGGTGGCCGAGGACCTGCTGACGACCATCAACATCACCCGTCACGAGATCGATGCCCGCGACACCAAGCTCGGCCCCGAGGAGATCACCCGCGAGATCCCGAACCTCTCCGAGGATATGCTTGCCAACCTCGACGAGGACGGCATTATCCGCATCGGCGCTGAGGTCGGCCCTGGCGACATCCTGGTCGGCAAGGTCACGCCTAAGGGCGAGAGCGCTCTGACCGCCGAGGAGCGCCTGCTGCGCGCCATCTTCGGTGCCAAGGCCCACGATGTCCGCGACACCTCCCTTAAGATGCCTCACGGCGCTTACGGCCGCGTCATCGACGTCGTCCGCTTTAGCCGCGAGAACGGCGACGATCTGGCCCCCGGCGTCAACGAGCAGGTGCGCGTCTACGTTGCCCAGCGTCGTAAGATCCAGCAGGGCGATAAGATCGCCGGCCGCCACGGCAACAAGGGTGTTATCTGCAACGTTCTGCCGGTCGAGGACATGCCCTACATGGCTGACGGTACCCCGATCGACGTTATCCTCAACCCGCTGGGCGTTCCTTCGCGTATGAACGTCGGCCAGCTGCTCGAGTGCCACCTTGGCTGGGCTGCTGCCTGCGGTTGGGATACCGAGCAGGCCGACTCCGACAAGTATGTCCCCGGTCCGTTCTTCGTCTCGACGCCCGTTTTCGACGGCGCCAAGGAGGACGAGATCGCCGAGGTCATCCGTCGCGCCAACAAGAACATGCTCAACAAGGCCACCGCTGCCTTTGGCGATCACATGCGCCCCGAGTTTGTCACCCAGCTTGACGAGCGCGGCAAGACCCGTCTGTTCGACGGCCGCACCGGCGAGGAGTTCCGCGAGCCCATTACCGTGGGTACGTCCTACATCCTCAAGCTCGGCCACATGGTCGATGACAAGATCCACGCCCGTTCGACTGGCCCTTACAGCCTGGTTACCCAGCAGCCGCTGGGCGGCAAGGCTCAGTTCGGCGGTCAGCGCTTCGGCGAGATGGAAGTTTGGGCACTGTACGCATACGGTGCTTCCAACGTCCTGCAGGAGATCCTGACCGTCAAGTCCGACGATACCGTGGGCCGCGTCAAGACCTACGAGTCCATCGTCAAGGGCGAGAACGTCCCGGTTCCGGGTATCCCCGAGTCCTTCAAGGTTCTCGTCAAGGAGATTCGTTCCCTCGCACTGGACATCGAGCCCATGCACGATGCCGACGAGGACGCCTCCGCCCCCGTGACCGCCGAGGAGACCTCTGCCCTCGATGACCTGGCTGCGCTCGCCGGCGTTGACGCCGACGTCGAGGCCCAGGATGCCGAGACCGCCGAGGCACCCGAGGCTGTCGCCGCCACGACCACTGATAAGGAGTAGTTGACTGTGGCAGATTTCGAAGCTACTGATTTTGACGCGGTAAAGATCTCCCTTGCCTCCGCCGACCAGATCCGTTCCTGGTCGCACGGTGAGGTCAAGAAGCCGGAGACCATCAATTACCGTACCCTCAAGCCCGAGAAGGACGGCCTGTTCTGCGAGAAGATCTTCGGTCCCGCCAAGGACTGGGAGTGCTCCTGCGGCAAGTACAAGGGCATCCGCTTTAAGGGCATCGTCTGCGAGCGCTGCGGCGTCGAGGTCACCTCGGCCAAGGTGCGTCGCGACCGCATGGGCCACATCGAGCTCGCCGCTCCCGTGTCCCACATCTGGTACTTCAAGAGCCCCACGAGCTTCCCGATGAGCCGTATGCTCGACATCAAGTCCAAGGACCTCGAGAAGGTTCTGTACTTTGCCAGCTACATCATCACCGAGGTCGACTACGAGGCTCGCGAGGCCGATGCTGACGACCTGCGCGAGGAGCTCGCCGCCGATCTGGAAGAGATCGATGCCGAGTGCGCCCGCCAGATCGAGTCCCTCAAGGAGCAGGGCAACCCCGAGAACTTTGACGAGTTCTCCGATGAGGAGCCTCTGACCCCCGAGGAGATCGCCTCCGGCATCGTCGACATCGAGGAAGAGTGCAAGGACGACAAGCAGCTCCGCACGGATGCCTTCAACGCCTTCATGAAGCTCTCCGAGCGCGACCTCATCTCTGATGAGCCGCTGTTCCGCGAGATGACCCGTTACTACTCCATGTACTTCAAGGGTGGTATGGGTGCCGAGGCTGTCCGCGACCTGCTCGCTGCCATCGACCTCCCTTCCGAGGCCGAGAAGCTCAAGGTCATCATCGCCGACGAGGATTCCCAGAAGCAGAAGCGCGAGAAGGCCGTCAAGCGCCTTGAGGTCGTTGACGCCTTCCTGAAGGGCGGCAACAGCCCCGCGAACATGATCCTGGATGTCATCCCGGTCATTCCGCCCGATCTGCGCCCGATGGTCCAGCTCGACGGCGGCCGCTTCGCCGCGTCCGACCTCAACGACCTGTATCGTCGCGTGATCAACCGTAACAACCGACTCAAGCGCCTGCTCGACCTGGACGCCCCTGCGATCATCGTGAACAACGAGAAGCGCATGCTCCAGGAGTCCGTGGACGCCCTGTTCGACAACGGCCGTCGTGGTCGCCCGGTCTCTGGCCGTGGCGGTCGCCCGCTCAAGTCGCTCGCCGAGGCCCTCAAGGGCAAGCAGGGTCGTTTCCGTCAGAACCTGCTGGGTAAGCGTGTCGACTACTCCGGCCGTTCGGTTATCGTTACCGACCCCAAGCTGCTGCTGCACCAGTGCGGTCTGCCCAAGACCATGGCGCTGGAGCTCTTCAAGCCCTTCGTCATGAAGCGCCTGGTCGAGCTCGGCAAGGTCGAGAACATCAAGGGCGCCAAGCGCGCTATCGACCGCGGTGCCACCTTTGTGTGGGACATCCTCGAAGAGGTCATCGACGGCCGCGTCGTGCTGCTCAACCGTGCACCGACTCTGCACCGTCTGTCCATCCAGGCCTTTGAGCCGGTGCTGGTCGAGGGCAAGGCTATCCACCTGCATCCGCTGGTTTGCTCGCCCTTCAACGCCGACTTCGACGGCGACCAGATGTCTGTCCACGTGCCGCTGTCCAGCCAGGCTCAGGCCGAGGCTCGCGTGCTCATGCTCTCTGCGAACAACCTGCGCTCGCCGGCATCCGGCAAGCCGGTCAACATCCCTTCGCAGGACATGATCATCGGTGTGTACTACCTCACCCAGGTTCGCGAGGGTCTGCCGGGCGAGAACCACGTGTTCGCCAGCTTCGACGACGCGCTGCACGCCTATGACTGCCGCTCCGAGGTCGACATGCAGGCCAAGATCCAGGTCCGCGTGTCCGCTGCCGACGCCAATGTCATCAATGAGGACGGCACCCGTATCTTCCGCGTCAAGAACGGCAAGAACGAGTTTGTCGACTACGATGTCACCGGCAATAAGACCGCGCGCTTCGAGACCTCTATCGGCCGCATCATCTTCAACCGCCAGTGCCTGCCCGAAGACTACGAGTTCATGAACTACAAGATGGTCAAGGGCGATGTGGCCAAGCTGGTTGCGGACTGCTGCGATCGCTATCCCGAGGCCAAGGTCGGCCCGATCCTCGACGCCATCAAGTACTCCGGCTTCCACTACGCTACCCGCGCCGGCCTCACCATCTCGGTGTGGGACGCTCTCATCCCTGCTGAGAAGCAGGAGCTGCTCGACCGCGCCCAGGCCAACGTCGACCAGATCAACGAGTACTTCGAGGAGGGCTTCATCAACGAGACGGAGCGCCACATCGAAGTCGTTAACGAGTGGACCGCTTGTACCGATAAGGTTGCAGCGCTCATGCTCGACATGTTCGACGAGGAGAACCCGCTGTACATGATGGCCGACTCCGGCGCCCGTGGTTCTAAGACCCAGCTGCGTCAGCTCGGCGGTATGCGTGGCCTGATGGCAGACATGTCCGGCGAGACGATCGACCTTCCCATTAAGGCGAACTTCCGCGAGGGCCTGCTGCCGCTCGAGTACTTCATTTCGACCTACGGCGCCCGTAAGGGCCTGGTCGATACCGCATCCCACACCTCGGACTCTGGTTACCTGACCCGTCGTCTGGTCGACGTGGCCCAAGACGTCATCGTCCGCGAGGAGGACTGCGGCACGCACGAGGGCGTCACCTACAACCTCATCATCCCCGGCACCACCGACCTCAACACCGACCTCGTCGGCCGTTGCTTCATCGAGGACGTCGTGGCTCCCGATGGCACCGTGCTCTTTGAGCAGGACGGCTACATCGAGAAGGTTGCCGACATTCAGAAGATGGTCGATGCCGGCCTTAAGAAGGTCAAGCTCCGCGCGCTGCTCACTTGCCGCTCCAAGTACGGCGTGTGCCAGAAGTGCTACGGCTGGGATCTTTCCACCCGTCGTCCGGTCGCCATCGGTACCGCGGTCGGCATTATTGCCGCCCAGTCCATCGGCGAGCCCGGTACGCAGCTTACGATGCGTACCATTCACTCCGGCGGCGTCGCTGGCGTCGACGATATTACGCAGGGTCTGCCTACGGTCAGCCGTATGTTCGATATCGTCGGCAACGTCAACGAGAAGATTCTGGGTCGCGAGGCCGAGCTGGCTCCGTACTCCGGCCACCTCTCGATTAAGCCCGAGAAGTCCGAGTACGTGCTGACGCTCACCGACTCCGAGGACCACACCCGTGTCCTCGACGAGCGTCGCGTCCCCGCTTCGGTTCGCTTTATGCCCGAGATCGAGGACGGCTGCGAGGTTCGCGCCGGCGACCAGATCACCAAGGGCTTCGTCAACTTCCGCAACCTGCGCAAGCTGACCGACATCGAGTCGACGATGCACACCTTCGTCGAGAGCGTCAAGGACGTCTACACCAGCCAGGGCGTCGACCTGAACGACAAGCACATCGAGGTGCTCGCACGTCAGATGCTGCGTCGCGTTCAGATCACCAACCCCGGCGATTCCAAGTACCTGCTTGGTCAGTACGTCGACCGCTACGAGTTCGCCGACGAGGTCGAGCGCGTTGCCCGTCTGGGCGGTCAGGCTCCTGTGGCCGAGCCCGTCATCCTGGGTACGCTCAAGGTCGCGTCCAACATCGACTCCTGGCTGTCGAGCGCTTCGTTCATCCGTACCGCCGGCGTCCTTACCGAGGCTGCCATCGAGGGCAAGGTCGACCACCTGCTCGACCTTAAGTCCAACGTCATCGTCGGTAAGAAGATCCCGGCCGGTACCGGCCTCAAGCCGTACGCCAACGCCAAGCTGACGTATCGTACGGCCGACGGCTACGTGGACATCGACGGCCCGGCTTCGCCCAACGCCAAGTCGCTGCCCGAGTGGGCTCCTGTGGAGCTCAAGGACCTGGACGAGCAGCTCCCGCAGCAGCTCGACTGGGCCGGCTACGACGAGTTCGGTGGTGCTGACGGTTCGTTCACCCGCAACGGCCACACCATCTCCGCCGAGAAGGCTCGTCTGTACCTGTTCGACGACCTGGGCGTGTCGCAGCGCTGGACCAACAAGTTCAGCGAGGTCGGCATCGAGACGGTCGGCGACCTGGTCGGCAAGTCCGAGGAGGATCTGCTGCGCATCGATGGCATCGGTGCCAAGGCGATCGAGGAGCTCCGTGACGGCCTCGAGGCCCACGATCTGCTCTACATCCTCGAGAACAACGACGACGTTGCCGACGAGGAAGACCTCTCGCAGCTGCTGCAGATGGTCTTTAGCCCCGACGGTCCGGACGATATCCTGCTGGGTACCTCCGCTCCGACGCATCACGCCGACGCCGACGAGGAGCTCCTGGGCGCCCCGATCGACGACAAGAAGGCTCCCGCCAACGGCGCGATCAACGAGGACATGGCTTCTCTCGATGAGCTGCTCAACCAGCTCGTGGACACCGACGACGCCGAAGAGGCCAAGGACAACGACGAGGAGTAACTTCCAAGTACGTTAACCGCCCTTCCAAAGACCCGTTTCCCAACAGGGAAGCGGGTCTTTTTTG